>MFZZ01000022.1:0-38323 GCA_001789555.1 Candidatus Roizmanbacteria bacterium RIFCSPHIGHO2_12_FULL_38_13 | reverse complement strand
AAGTCCTCTCTTTTTAATGTTTTTACCGATTTGATGAAAAATCTCGGACGCGATCCTGGTCGACTCCGACGGAACATTGGTCACCGGAACAATCATAAATTCCTGAATATCAAAGTTCCAGTCGGCATGTTTGCCGCCGTTTATCACGTTGACCATGAGTCGAGGAAATTTAAATGGTCGGTTGTCGGTTGTCGGTTGTCGGAAATAATATTGATTGATAAACTTCCAAAGTGGTACGTTTTGCACATGGGCGGCGGCTCGAACGCAGGCCATACTCACACTCAATATAGCATTGGCGCCAAGTTTTGATTTATTTTCCGTACCGTCAAGCTCAAGCATTATTTCATCGATTTTGTTTGGATCGCTCACATCGACGCCAACAATTTTTTTGGCAATAACTTCGTTAACATTTTCGACAGCTTTTAAAACTCCTTGTCCGGCAAAACGACTTGAGTCGCCGTCCCGAAGCTCGAGAGCCTCGTGTTTACCTTTTGATGCTCCTGACGGGACAGAGGCATTATGAATAGTGCCGTCTTCAAGAGTTATAAATGTCCGAAGTGTAGGTTTGCCGCGTGAGTCGAGAATTTGGATCGCTTTAAGTGAAGTGATTTTCATAGTTCTATTATAGTATAATAGTTACCTCTCGAATAAGTCTATTTTTTTAGAAAAACCAGGATTTGTTTCAAAATCGCGGTCAAAAGTCTGATAAGTAAATTTTTCTGCTGCCCTTCTTCACTGCCTATTATTTTGGTTGGTGTCGGTAAAATCGTTGGTGTAACATTATTTGTTTTAATAATTTCTGTATCTGAACGTGGTTTTTCTTCGACAGTAAAAACGCTTAGTACTTCTTCCTGATTAGTATTTTGAACAATTGATACGGTCGGAGCGGGATTTTCAGTTATTATTTTGGTCGGTACAATAATAGCAATTTCTTCTCGCTTCCCTTCAATCTCAATCTCGTTAGATCGTCCGCTTTCGCCTTTATTATTAAATGCAGACACTACAACTTTAAATGAGACAAAATCAAAAGGAATTTTTATTACGGCTCTATTACTGCCTACGTTTGCAAGCTTAATATAGGTGCCGGAAGTAGAAACGAAGATCACATATCCTTCGGCACCGTCCGATTGATCCCAGCCGATATCGATTTCTTTTATGGTATCTTTGATCTCGGTTGAAATTATTCTCAAGTTTTCTGGGGATTTCGGTACTCTGTCAGGAATTTTTGTCGGTGTAGATGTGATTTGCTGAACGGTTTGGATTGCGCGAGGTATGCTTAGATTTTCAGAAATTTTACTTTCTCCGTATTCATATGAAGCCGAAACAGCAATTGAAAGTGGTTGTCCGTATGTACTGTGAGTTAGAGTAATTTCGGTTACCGTTGACTCTCCAATTTTTTCCCAAGTACCTTCGGACTTCAGATAATAAATTAAGTATTTTTGCGCATATTTAACCGTGTCCCATGCAAGATAAGATTTTGTAGAATCACCGGATTTTTCAGATTTAATAAGTTTGAGTCTGGTAGGTTGTGCGAGAGTAGGATAGTCCCATTTCACCAATAACTCGTTTGATTGGGCACTTTCAATATAAGTATTATTAAACGGCTTAACCGCCGTAAGTGAAACTGTAAAATATGGCTTCATGACAGGGAAGGTAATCTCAAGAGGATTTGTTTTAATATAACCGACCGGTTCAAACTGTGTGCCTACTTCGTTTTTCGAATATAATCTAAAAATCTTTTCTGATGAATTCCAGGCAAAAGTGACTTTTATCATGTCGTCATCAGCATTTTTTATTGAAACGATTCTAAGATTTTGCGGAGCAGAAACAACTGTCAATTTATTTGCATTCCCAGGATCGGAAATACCTATGCTTGCAGCTTGAACTTTTGCTGGTCGAGCGAGAATAATGAAGGCAAAAACCATACATATGATCGAGTATAAAGTCGGCCGTAGTTGCATTTGGCCAATTATATCAAAGTGTCTATAAGCTGTATATTGAAAGGTTTTCTTGAGCTATTTGAAGATTCGGATTTATTTCCAGGGCTTTCTGAAAGGATTTAATTGCTTCAGTAATGTTTCCTTCGACTGCCAAATAATACCCATAATTATTCCATGCATCGGCATTATTATCATTAAGCTCTACTGCGAGCTGTGCATATTTTTTTGCTTGCATTACATCACCACGTTTCTCAAAAAGTACCCCTAAATTCGTCATACACGATGATTGAACTATATCTTCAACTACGTCAGAACTACACTTAATCAGATCGTCTTCAGCGTTGTCTAGCTCATTAACGAGAAGATAATATTGGGCACGGTTAACATACGTTTCAATCATCGAATCATCAAGTTCTAGGGAGGCATTATAATAATGTTCAATGCGATTATCATTTGCAGTGCACGTTTGCAGAATATAAGCAAACGCAGAGAAAAAATATGCTTTACCATTGCCTTCGATATATGGATTATCAGGTTTTTCTATCTTTTTAATCACACGTTCTATAGTTTGTATTGCTTTATTGCAGTCTTTCTCACGCAGATATTCAAACGCCAGACTCGCATAGGGATTATAGTAATCGGCGTTGAGCATGATAGCCTTCTTATAGTAATTTATTTTTTCATCATATGACGAAGATTGTCTGCCCTTTGTATATATATAGCTAGAACCAAGAACCCGTTGTGTAACAAATTCACGAATGGTGTAGGCAGCAGTCTTTGATTTCACTATAAAACTTATCGAATGAATTAGAATGTCTTCTTTACTTACTATATAAACAGGACTTGCGAAAGCAAGAAAGATGAAAAACATTTGAAAAATACAAAGCCAGATGAGGATTTTTTTGAGATGACCGACAAGTTTGTTTTTTAAAAAAAATAAAATGGCGACAGTCAGAGTACCAATTAAAAGCAGTATTTTCACAAAAAAATCAGTAAAAAGAAAGAAGACATCCTGCCAAAAAAAGATTAGAAAAAAAATAAAGTATGTCAACAAAAACTGAATAAAAAAAGTTAGGCTCAAAAGCAGACTGTTGTCTTTTGACCAGTACCAAAATGTTTTTTGACTATGGGATTTAAGAATGCCAGAATAATATGCGTCTTCCTTTATCATGATACTTATTATAGCTCTATTTGATATTCTTAAATTATGGAAATATTTGCCGAAATCACGATTATCATAATGGTAGCAACTCTCGTTGCCGCCGTTGCAAAGATGCTTCGTCAGCCGTTAATTATTGGCTACATCTTAAGCGGAATTATCCTCGGTCCATCATTCCTTAATGTAATTCAAAACTCACAAGTGATAGAGGTGTTTTCGAAGCTCGGGATAACAGTTTTGCTATTCATAGTTGGTATCAACCTCAATCCACAAGTCATACGTGATGTTGGTAAGGTGTCATTTATCTCCGGCATATCTCAAGTAGTTTTTACTTCCATTATCGGTTTTTTTCTTGCCCGATTTTTAGGATTGGATAATATTGCCTCTTTGTATGTTGCGATTGCGCTCACATTCAGCAGCACCATCATAATTTTGAAGCTGCTTTCAGACAAAGGAGATTTAAATAAATTGTACGGCAGAATTGCAATCGGATTCTTGATTGTTCAGGATATCATCGCGACCATAATACTCCTAGTGACTTCAGCGGCAGGATCGAGTTCGGGTGCCGGCCTTTTTCTTATCACCTTAATTACCCTTATAAAAGGTATTCTGCTCATATCGGCAGTTATGTTGATCAGTTCATATCTTTTACCTAAAATAAATGAATTTAGTGCGCGTTCGCAAGAGTTACTGTTTATTTTTTCTTTGTCATGGGGTCTTGGGATGGCACTCCTTTTTTATACTTTAGGTTTTTCGGTCGAGATCGGGGCTCTTGTTGGGGGCGTTGCCATGTCGATGAGTCCGTATTCAATTGAGATTGTCTCACGACTGCGGCCGCTTCGTGATTTTTTTATAGTGTTGTTTTTCATACTTCTTGGCTCACAGATGGTGTTGGGAAGTTTGGTTAATCTGTTATTGCCTGCAGTTGTGCTCTCGGTTTTTGTACTCATTGGTAATCCGGTGATCATGATCATCATCATGAACCTGCTTGGATACAGTAAAAGAACCAGTTTTTTTACCGGACTTACGGTTGCTCAAATAAGTGAGTTTTCACTCATTCTTGGGGCACTTGGTTTTCAGCTTGGACATCTGTCGAGAGACACTCTTTCACTCATAACTCTGGTTGCGCTGATTACGATAGTCGCCTCTACATACATGATTTTGTATGGAGAACGGGTATATCCTCGGCTGACTAAGCTATTGTCTTTACTTTCACTTCGAAAAAATAAAGGCGAACAAAAACTTGATGAGGAGTATGAAGCAATCCTATTTGGATACCAGCGGGTCGGCGCCGATTTTGTCAAGGCCTTTGAGAGGCTCGGGTTTGATTTTATTGTGGTTGATTTTAATCCAGACGCGATCAAGTATATGAAGGAGGAAAAAATACCTTACAAATTTGGTGATGCCAAAGATGCGGAGTTTCTTGCAGAGCTTGATTTAAAAAATTTACTTTATGTTGTTTCCACAATTCCTGAAAATGAAACCAATAATCTGCTTATTCAAAAAATCCGCGATGTCAATAAACGCGCTATAGTTCTTGTCGTTGCCCAGACGCGCGATGAGGCAAATAAACTTTATAAATCGGGCGCGACATATGTGATCATGCCTCATTATCTTGGGGCACAGTATGCGACAAAAATTATTCGTGAGCATGGGGTAAACAGACAGGGATATTCTGAATTGAAGTCAAGACATCTTAAATATCTTGAAACTCTATCAGTATAACATTAATATATCTTCATCATAATATATTATACAATAATATAACATATGAGTTCAAAGCTAGCAGCTTATTTAGGATTTTCTTACTTTTTAGGCATAGGCCCACTCATTTTTGATCGCTTATTAAAACACTTTAACGATGTTGAAAAAGCTTATAATGCACCCGAACCAGATCTTGAAAAAATCTTAGGTCCAAAATTATGTATCAAGTTTGTCGAGTTTCGTGAAAAATTCGATCCGCCAAAAGAGCTCCAGAAAATTTTGGACAAAAACATCACCGTATTAACACGTGAACATAAAGGTTTCCCTCCTCAACTTCTGGAAATTCATGATAGGCCAATCTGTCTTTATATAAAAGGCGATTTAAATGGTTATGATTTTAAAAATGACCGTTATTTTGCGATTGTAGGTACTCGTAATCCGACGTCTTATGGTATCCATATCGCCAAACGTTTTTCTGCGGAGCTTGCTCGGGCAGGCTTTACCATAGTTTCCGGTATGGCAATAGGTATAGACTCTGTAGCACATGAGGCGGCGATAGACGCCCATGGTCGAACGATCGCAATACTTGGATGTGGGATAAATGTGGTTTATCCACCTAGCAATCACCGCTTGTATGATGAGATTATCAAAACTGGTGGACTAATCATTTCCGAATTTCCACCGGAAAGAATGGTTCATCCCGGTCTTTTTGTTTCGAGAAACCGCCTTATTTCAGGCCTTTCCCGTGGAGTACTAGTGGCCGAAGGCCAGAGAGACTCTGGTTCGCTCATCACTGCAAGATGCGCACTTGATCAAGGAAAAGAAGTTTTTGCCCCTCCTGCGCCGATTACCTCCAATCAATCGGAGGCTCCAAACTCTTTGATCAAAGAAGGAGCAACTCTTGTTACTCGTGTTGAGGATATTTTTGAAACTTTTTCATTGTCATATCAAAAAGTTGCCATAGACCAGTCGTTACTCCCATCGTTGAGTGAAAGTGAAAGATCGATTTTAGGTCTACTTGACCACGAACCGCTCAACGCAAATGAAATAGGAAAAAAATTACAAATTCCGATAGTAACCATTTTACCGACGCTCTCAAATCTTGAGCTTTTGAAAATGATAGAAAAGAATGATGCGGGAGTTTATGTGCGCACGGGATGAACGGATGTATTTTCTTGGTCTATGATTTTTAGTCTTCTTAAATATTTTCTTTGTTGATTTTTAGGCGTTTCGATAAAGATGTCGATCATTTTTTTGACCTCATCAAATGACTGATAGTCGGCGGCAATTGATAGTATATTTATGTGATCATGTTCTCTTATGCTTTTCACCTGATCGGGATTCAAAGCAACACCGCAGTATATTCCTTTATAACGGTTTGCAGCGATAGACACGCCAACTCCCGAACCACAGATGACGATACCGAGGTAGACGTCAGGATTTTGGAGTACGGCTTGGGCTATTTTTTGAGCGTAAATAGGGTTGTCGTCCTGCGGATCATACTCGTAGTTACCAAGATCTTCCGTCCGGATATTTTTTGACTGGAGATACTCGATGATCTGATCTTTGAGTTCAAAACCCCGATGATCGGCACCGATGAAGATGGTCATAAGAATAGTATACTATATTTCAGTTTCTTATTATAAAGCGGAAATTTTGTTCAGAAGTAGCGCCTTGATTGTCTGTCACTTTAAATGTAGTGAAAAATTCACCGACTTTAGTAGGATTGCCTTGAATGACGCATTTATGCTGCATATATTTAGATCCTGTCTTAGGTGTTACTATCATATCTTTACAATTTGTGATACTAAGTCCGGGCGGCAGATTCTCTATCTGCGAGATCATACTGTTATACGAACTATCCCGCGCAATGAAGGACCTGGTTACTGATTGACCTTTTTTTGCATAAGTTACATTCAGTGTTGAAATAATCGGGTGTCTGTTATTTGTACGAATGGTACTTGGTATAAATTCAAAATTGCTGCCTGTTAGAGTTCCATTATAATGAGAATATGACGAATCATTAAGGTCACCATCCATATGATATAAAAAGAGTGTTTTTTCGTCAACACCACCCGGATTCAGAGAAGGAATAAAGTCTTTTGAGTATTTAATTTTTTCTACCATCTTAACCTCATCGACTGCTCCGTGAAGATAATAAGGGCCTTCTGCCGCTTGTTGGGTTTTGCCTATCAGAATGGCATTTCCTACAAACGGAGAGGTAGAACAATTATTTGCGTCTTCTGAAGGAAATCCTGAGTCAATACCGTTAATATATAACTTAATCTTACATACTCCGTCGCTGGCTACAAATGTACCGGCGATATGATTCCATTGGTCATATTTCAAAACTAAACCATTATTTATGGAAGTTACAAGACCAGATTCATCCACTTCCTGACCAGGATATAATTTATTGGTTCGAACATTAAATGAAGCAGTTAAATCATTTGTACCGTATATTTTGGCAATCTGAATTTTTGCAAGATAGGAATAACCTATTGCTTCTTTATCTGCTGAAATAGTAACAATATCATAAAGAAGTAACTGAGATTCCGAGGTTGCTGTTTTCGGTATATTCACCCATGCTTCAAGCGTATAAGCATTTGTAAGTTTTATCGGAGCTGGTGCACTGACATAGGTATCATTGACGTTTTTACTATTTTTCAGGTAAAGTGCTTTGGCATAACTATTTGACGGCGGTGTGGGCGGTGTGGCGGGTAATTCTGCTCCGCGGGAAGTAAACGTACGTCTATTTTTCATAATTATCTGAGATAAGATGCTGATAAGGAGAAGAAGAAGGATGGCAATAACTGCTATTTTTTGTGAGCGGGATAATTTTTTAAAGGAATTTTTAAGTCTTACCAGAAAATCCTGTACTATATGCATAAGATCACTTTTATTAGTTATAGATACTATTTATGCGGGTGTCAAGAGCATTAAGAGGTGTATTCTATTTAGGGCTCTTCGTCATGCCATTTATATATTGGCCTAGTGCAGAAGTACCTTATGAAATACCAAAAGTATGGTTTTTTTCAAGATGGGTTGAACTCCTTTTATTGTTAAGTATTATTTTTCATCTGCCTCAGATATCTTCAAAAATATTCTCCTCATCTGTTGCCCGTATAACTTTGATTTATACGGGAGTCGTGTTTATAACAGCTATTATTGGCGTAAATTTTATTAAAAGCTTAATCGGAAATTTTTATCGTTCCGATGGTCTAATTACTTTTTTACATATTGTAGGGTTTTATTTATTTATCGTCTTTTTCTGGAAAAAAGATTGGAATAATAAGTACTTTTTTCAGACCATCGCATTCAGTAACAGTATTTTTTCACTGTGGATTATTGTAGATGCCGTCCGCCTGTTTATCTTTTCAGATACTCAGGTAGTAAATTGGTGGGGAGCTTTGGGAGGGCCATTTGGTCAACCTGTATTTTTAGCGGGATATATAATCGTTACAATTCCAACCTTTATCTATCAGATTAAATCCTCAAGGAATATTATACGAATTTTTTGGTTAGCGGGACTCCTTTTTAACCTTATTGCCTTATTTTTCACCAGATCATGGACCGCTCCATTTGGAATTTTGGTTCTACTTTCGATATACAGTTTTATATATCTTAAACGGAGGGGCAGGCTCATTATCGGAGCCACATTGTTAATAGCTTTTATAAGTATCAGTATATGGTATATGGCTCATAGACCAAAAACATTCGTGTATGAAGGAAGGACGAGAATTTATCTAAAAATGTTTTTCAGCTCCCTCAAGCGACCATTAGTCGGATGGGGTTTGGCGAATGCCGATTTTGCCTTTGATGCCAGTCATTGGCCGGTAGTTCTGGAAAAAGATATATATATAGATAAAGCACATGGCTCGGCTCTGGAAGTATTCGTCACAAGTGGGGTTTTCGGACTTATTTTTTATCTTGCTCTTCTAATTTTAGTTATAAAAAGGCTCATACTGTTAAGTCGTAACGGTGATTTTTTTTATCAGACCCTGCTTGTCATGGTTCTTGTATTCATAATTCATTCCCAGACTAATATTATTTCTATAAGTGAGGAAATCATCTTCTGGCTTGCCGCCGGTATAGTTTCACGGGAAAAATAAGGAAAGTAAATTATACTAATAGAATGTTTGATACCCACTGTCACCTGAACTTCAAAGCTTTCAAGAGAAATGTGAACGACGTTGTTGTTCGCGCAGAAAAGGAAGGTGTCGAGTTTATCGTTGTTCCAGGAACGGACGTGAAGACTTCGAAAAAAGGTGTTGAAATTGTTCAAAATCTTGATGGTGTTTATGCTGCCGTTGGGATACATCCGCATCATGTGATGAAATATCTCACGCGTCATGCTGAACTTGATTCAGCATCTTCAATGTCATTCCCGCGGAAGCGGGAATCTAGAAAATTATGGATCCCCGATCAAGTCGGGGATGACAGTGGAGAGATCCTTCACTTCGTTCGGGATGACGTCTATGAAATTGAAAAATTACTTTCTCATCCAAAAGTAGTTGCAGTTGGAGAGGTCGGGCTCGATAATCATACTTATGAGAACACAGTTTATCAAGATTACCAGATCGATTCACGTTTTCTAGAGTTACAAAAAGAATTATTTAAAAATCAGATTGATCTGGCAGTCAAATACAAAAAAAGTTTGATTTTACATAATCGTGAAGCAAAGAAAGATTTTCTGCAGATTTTGCGGGAAAAATGGGCGAAGCATCTTGAATACAGGACAGTTTTTCATTGCTGTGAGCCCGATGAAGAACTTTTAAATTTTGCGAAGGAAAACCATATATTTATCGGTGTTGACGGTGATGTGACTTATTCGAAAGAAAAGCAGAGGTTTATCAAAAACGTTCCCTTGGAAATGTTGGTAATTGAAACAGACAGCCCGTTTTTACTACCAGAGCCCTTGAGAACAGAAAAAAAATATCCAAACAAACCGGAAAATATTGTGATTATTGCTGAAAAAGTAGCTTCGATCTTGAATCTTTCAACAGTGAAGATCGGTCAAAAAACGACAGAAAATGCAAAAGAGCTCTTTGGACTTGAATAAAAGCAGTTTTAGTCTAAACTGAAATTATAGTCATATATGAAAGTTAAAACGCTCTTATCTAAGGTAAGAAGTAAGGTAAGAAAAACTGTTAATTATAAATCTTCGTATTTTAAGATATTTCTACTGGTTGTTTCTTTCTTAGGTATAATATTGATGCAGTTTTTGCAAAGTAAGTTTCTCGAATCACAGCAACTTCGTAATGCGCAAGCAGCATCTACAGCTCTTACTTTTCCAACGGGGCAAGATTGCACATATGGATCAAACAGCTATCCACATGGATTTTGTACAAATACAACTACTGATGCAGGTAACGGACTGAAAATATTTTTGTACTGTGATAAGAAAAATACTACGGCGACGAACATTGGTTGGGTGCAGGAGAAAGATGGCTATACGTGTCCGAGAAATACTGCGTCAGGAGTTTATAACAGCGCATGCATCGCAAATGGAGCGGCAGTGAACGGGAAGTATCCTTGTTGTTCAGGGATAAGTAGTGGTGGTCTCTGCGTACAGCAATCTCCAAGGACAGGTGAGATGCCGCGTGATCGGCTAGACAATACTAACGATCCAGGACCTGTAGCTCCGAGCGTAAATAACACGAATACTCCGACTCCACGAAGAACAGGCGAGACTAGTAACGAAACCTGGGGTCAGGGCACACCGTCACCAACACGCTCTCAGCAACCGCCTATACCTACATTAGGTCCTAACGTAGTTCCGCCAACTTCAACATCAGGCGGACCGGTTGAGGGTGAGGGACCTACTTCCAACGATCCTTGCTATTGGAACGGACTATCATATCCACGAGGGTTTTGCAGTAACACCAGTAGTGAGCTTGAGACTAGTCCAGGGACAATCATTTTCCTATACTGTGACTGGGGGAACATAAATCACAGCAATCTGGGTTGGGTGCAGGAGTACAAGGGAAACATCTGTCAAAGGGCAGATGCGGCAAATAATCCTAATATTGTATGTATAGGAAATGGGTTCAAGGTTAACAACAATTATAACTGTTGTTCCGGATATAGTGAAAGCGGAGTATGTACGGCAAAAGAGATTGGGCGTGGACAAAATGAACCAAAGATGACGCCTTCGCCCACACCTCAAAGAACAGGAGAGAGGGAGAATGATACTTTGGTGGATAAAATCATTGATATCATTATCCCACCCACTGCAACTCCGACTATTCCTTTTCGGCCAAGAGATATACCAACTTCTGCTCCGACAAGGGCTCCCAATACATTTAGACCTTTTACTGACTCAACGCCAACGCCCTCTGTTACTAGTACACCAACACCTACATTGACATTCACTCCTTCTCCAACCAGAATTCCAACAGCGACATTCACACCGAGCCCGACATTGACCTTTACGCCTTCACCCACACGCACACCTACGCCGACATACACTCCATTGCCAACAAGAACACCTACACCAACAAACACAAGAACACCGACTCCAACAAAAACATCCACACCAGTTCCAACTCGGACGCCAACCCCACTTCGTCCTTCGGACTTCGCGGGGCAGGCACAGACATCAACACCTACACCGACTACTGGTCTTTGTAAAATAAAACTAGCAGAACCGGTTGATGGTAAAGTCATCAATGGTCAGACACAACTTACCTTTGAACCGTGTCCAGGGACAGAAGAGGACATGTTTAGAATTTCCGTAAAAGAAAGAAAACCTAAAGAAATCTCTCCTTCAGAAAAAAAAGCCTGGCTTTCTGTTAGTGGTAAAGTGAGCTCTAGACTAGCAGTAGATTTGGACACAGTATATCAAAATGAATATGATGAGTCTTTCCTAACTGAGGGACAGCTATACCAATGGCAGGTATGGAGATGTCTTGACCAAACTTGCGAAATCATAGACGCTAATCCCGAAAACAGCGGGATAAGGGACTTTTACTGGCTGGAGAAGGCTGCCACTGTCACACCATCAGCGACTCCGACAAACACTCCGTCGCCATTGATAACAGCAACGTTGACGCCGCGTCCGTCAGACACTAAGGTTCCTACTCAAGAGTCAGAAGAAGAGCCATGCAAAATATCAATTACTTCTCCAGACTCAATAATTCCTGCTAACGTAGATACTTTTATTGAATTTTCTGGCTGTGAGGGTGAATCTACTCTTTATGTGTACAGAGCTAAGATTATTGACTTTGACAGCGATGATTCGGACAAGGTAGCAAATATTGATGCTTTATATGATTACCAAAGTTTAAAATTGGATGAAGTTAATAGTTCTTATTTCAAGATAAATAAAGAACCATTCTTTGTAGATAATCAAAGCTACTCAATATTTATTGAATTAATAACTAAATGTGTTGAAGGTGAGGAATGCGTTGACTTGACTGATGGTAATAATAATACCAATTTAGTAAAAAGTGAAACTATAATATTTACATGGTCAGAAGCTGTGTCTCCGACTGCTGCAAATAAACAGTCACCTAATAATATTGTCCCCAAAGATTTATCAGAGGTTTATAATTCAAAAATAGTTGATGATGTAATGACAGCACACTCAAAAATCGATGGTAGTCGTATTAAGATAGACCGTTCTAGGCTGGATAAAAATGAAACCCTTGCATTTGTCGCCCAGAATTACGCATCCGCTTCGATGTCTGACGATTTTCCATGTAACCAAACTAATAATAAAACCGAGCTCATGACAGGGGGATTAGGAAATCAAGTCAGAGGACATTTATTGGATGACTTTAATGACGTTGAGGGAGCTGTTTACTGCATGTCGGCTTTGGGACTTAATAGGATGGAAGATATCATTACAATAACCGATCCATTAAACAAAACTTATGTTATAAAAACATCCAAAATAGTAGATGCAATGTGGAATGATCCTGTGCTTGGGGAGAAGTTAAAAGATGAGAAATGGACAATGCTTGGTATTGGCATAGCTATTTATAGCGAGGGTAATTTAGACCAAATTAAAAGCAACTTTCCAAATAATAGAATCAGTCTTATTTTTGCCAATTAATTTAAACTTAATATGAACAAAAAAAACATCATTATCGTCGTCACGCTACTTATAATCATAATCGGACTTGGATATTTGATCTTCAGATCATTGGGAAATAAACCGGGAGAAACTACATCTACAGATAATCAGCCTAAGGAGAAAGTGCAGCAGGCATTATCAGTGTTGCTGGAATATCAAAAAAACGAAGATATATATACTATAAAAAGTCACGAAGTCCTCGATGGCAGTCCAGATAGCTGTCAGGAAGATTTGCAGGAAGACTTTGTCGAAGTCGAATTTTTAGATAAACAGCAGCGGATAATATACTCCTGTGCAAAGAATACAACTGTGACAATATCTTTTGGCAGGGCAGATCAACTGGAGGCAGTTGAAGAGGCTGTCGGCACGGCGGTCAATGCAGATGAGATCGAAGTCCTGGTGCCGGTAAATGATATGGTTGACTCAATTGTCGTCAAAGACGTAACAGGTAAAGTGATCGATAGAGCACAGATAAATTGAGTATTTCAGTCACTTCCTTTATTCCAGAATATAAAGTGCATGACTGCCGCAAAGACGAATCCGGTGATGTAAGAGTCAACGGCTGCTCCGATCATTCCGCCAATTGCAAATAGAGTAAATCCTTCAAAAAAATCAAATTCCCGAGTTTTAGAAAGTGCCATATGCATCGTGAGAAAGTAGGCGATAGATAAAAAAATGTAAGTAGGTAAATCGATCATGGTAATAAATTAATTTTTCACGTCAGTTTTTGAATAAGCTCGATCCACTGGTTCCTAAACAACTGCGGATTAAAATCTTGTGCTCGATTAAAAGCTTTGATACGCATGGTTTCATTTGTCATACTGTCATAATACAGTTCGGCCATTTTTTGGGCAATATCTTTGGGGTCTTGGGGATTGACAAATATTGCAGAATCTTTGGCTACCTCTTGAAAAATTGGAATATCGGAAAGAACAGATGGTGTGCCTGCGTAGCCTGCCTCAATGTATGACAGGCCAAATCCTTCATCAAACGACACAAGTACATTTAACTTAGCCTTTTTGTAGAGAGCTAATAATTCGGTGTCGCTGATGAATCCAGGTAGGATAAATCTACGATCGTTTGTTATTGACTTAAGAAATATATTAAGCATTTTTTGCCATGGGTGGTTGATCTTTTGGTTATTTTCGGGTTTAAAAACCTTTCCGACACAAACACAGGTAAGATTTGCTATTTGCACGGCCTGCATAAAGTTAAGAAGGTTTTTATTCGATGTCGCATCTCCAACGTAAATGATAAAATTTTCAAGGTTTTTCAACTCCTGATGCTCTATCAGTGCATTGGTTGACATACCACTAAAATCTGCCACAGAATGCCCGTCCGATTTATGAAACGGCTCATGACTAGTGGCATTTGGATCAAGATGAGGAATGAATACTCGAGGTACTGTTGGATAGATTATTTTTATGCGGCTCTCCGGTATTTTTAAAAGCTGTATGATACTTTTTTTACTTTCAATTGAGTCAGTTACAATAATGTCATAATTTTTTAAGACAAAACCATTGAGCATTCGGAAAATTTTCCCTTTAAGACCAACCGGAAAATTATTTGGGTATTTAAGTGGTATCAGGTCATGGATCACTGCAACTTGCCTGCGGGTAACTCTCCCAAAAGGCATCGGCCACTGGATCATATTAAAGAATGGGTTTATAAAAATACTGTCTTTTGGTAATTTTTCGATCTTACCAATGAAAGTAGCCTCGCCCAGACTTTCCTTAAGTGTTTGTGTATATCTGCCAATACCCCGAACCTTGCTTTGAGTATCTTTTACCGTTGGATCAAATACAAAGATCTGATTTGCCATATATTTATTGTAGCAAATTAACTGAAGGTAAAAATTAATAATCTTTAGAAAAATTTATGTCAATAATTATGACATTTTTTATTTAGACTCTCTTAAAAGTAAAATTGATATTAAATTATTTTGCAAGCGTGAGAAAAGTATACTTATATCCGGATGACTCGTGTTCAGATCGAGAGAGTACCTTTTTAAATAAAGATTCATACTCCGGAAAATAGACATCTCCTTCAAAATCTCCTTCAACAAGAGTGAGGTAGATCTTATCGGCAACCAACATTGCCTGACGAAATATCTGCCCGCCGCCAATAATAAAGATTTCAATTAGATCTTTTTCTTTGGCAAGATCTATCGCTTCTTGTAAAGAAGGAACAACAAAACAGTCTGGAGGTACAGAGTAGTTTTTATTTCTTGAAACAACAATATTTATTCTGTTGGGCAGGGGTTTTCCTATAGATTCATATGTTTTTCTGCCCATAATGATGGGATGGTCGTATGTAATTTTTTTGAAATGTTTTAGATCTCCCGTGATATGCCATGGAAGTTTATTGTTTTTACCAATAAGTTTATTCTTTTTAGCAAGAGCAACAATTATACTTACCGTAGGTTGATTCATATTCTTGTGTTTTTTAATTGAACAAAAATGCTGATATTATTTTATATTTTTTGATGTATATATTTATATTTTGTTATAGATAAATTAAGACATTTATACTGCGATGGGTGCTTTTATAGAAGGATGAGCTTTGTAGTTTTCTAGTTTAAAATCTCCGTATTTATAATCATTAATATCTTTGATCTTCGGGTTGAGTTTTAGAGTCGGTAGAGCCAGTGGTAGGCGTGAAAGCTGTTCTTTAACTTGATTGAGATGATTTTTGTATATATGAGCATCGCCGAAAGTGTGGACAAATTCACCAGGTTTAAGGTCGGTTATTTGGGCAATCATAAGGGTGAGAAGAGAATAGGAGGCGATGTTAAACGGCACCCCCAAAAACATATCTGCGCTCCTTTGATATAGTTGACAGGAGAGCTTTCCATCAAGAACATAGAATTGAAACAAAGTGTGGCACGGTGGTAGGCCAGATCTTTCCATTTCTTTGATTTCGGCTGGATTCCAGGCGCTGACTATCAATCTTCTCGAATTTAGATTATTATTATCGTTTTTGACCACATCTTTTATTTTATTGATTACCGTTTTAATCTGATCTATCTCCTCACCTTCGACTGACTTCCAATGCCGCCACTGAACACCATATACAGGACCAAGCTCGCCCCATTTTTCTGCAAACTTATCATTGTTTTTAATTTTTTGAATAAACTCTGCTTGTGAAAGAGGTTTATTTGAAATCTTTTTTTGAGATTTTTTATAAAATCTGTATGGCCAGTCATCCCAGATATGGACATCATTATCAACAAGGTATTTAATATTCGATTCTCCTTTGAGAAACCAAAGAAGTTCATAAATAATGCTGCGCAGAAAAACCTTTTTAGTTGTAATTAGTGGAAAACCCTTTGATAAATCAAATCGGATTTGCCTCCCAAAAACACTATATGTGCCAGTTCCCGTACGGTCAGCTTTATAAGAGCCATTTTCGAGAATGTCTTGTAGAAGATCAAGGTATTGGTATTCCGGATGTTTTTTTTCCATAGGCTGTTTTAATTTATCATTACATTATCCTGTTGCCCCAAATCCGCCTCGAGACTGTTTTTTTATTGAATCAACTACCTCAAACTCAACGACCTTCGCAACCTGTACTAAAAGGGCTTGGGCAATACGCTCTCCCCGAGCAACATTGACTGACTTACCGGAGAAGTTGAGGACCTGTACGCCAATTTCGTCCTCATCTCCGTGATAGTCCTGATCAATTACTCCTATGCCATTTGCAACAATAAGATTTTTTTTGAGCGGCGTAGAGCTACGGCTTGCAAGTAGCAGAAAAAAGCCCTTGGGTACCTCGATAACAACATTTGCCGGGATTATGGTCGGCTTCCACGGCGGTACTTTGACGTTTTTACGAGCATATAGATCAAAGGCAACAGAGCCGGATGTTTGATATTTTGGAAGAGCCAGAGTCTTGTCGATTAGCTTAATCTTTATTTTCATATTTGCCTCAAACATTTTAACATACGTGACAAGGAATATTTTATAAACTTGGTAAGAACTATATATAGACTGTTAATATGGTAATTATACCGGTCGAAAATTACTATCAAGTTAAATTACTCAAACTATAATTATGTATATCAAAAAATATAAATTGATAGAATTAATCATATAAAGATTTAATACTTATAATATAGAGATTGTTCAATTAAATTATTGACATATTCTTTAAAATAACAACATATTTATACATTAATTCCAGATATGTTTAAAATAAATTTAATACTTGTAGTATTTAGTATAAAGATATTAATCTTACTCTGTTTTTATTTTCAGGTAATTTTATAAACGTCGTATAATATACAAAAATAGTTATGAAAAAATACTTAACCATCGAACAGATAGAAGAAATAGTGAGAATGGGTAGTTATACGGTTGATGATGAAATTGTTAACAAAAGTCGTTGTCTCTGTGGAACCTATGATAATGTAAGTGATTTACCTGCTCTGGCAATCCCTGGTGGCGATTTTGGAGAAGTTGCCATCTGTCGCTTTCAATAACAGATCATGGTCACGATCCCTATCAGTGTCTTTATCTTCACGCACTTGTAAAGACTTATGAAAAGTTTGGGTTTGATGATGAAGCTAAAGGACAATACGATGAGTTTATCGACCATTCTGGCATTTCAAAAGAACGGCTGATAAATGACTATGCAAATCGTGAAAAAGAGGGAGCATTAATCATACTGTCAGGCTCCAAAGGAGTTTATCCGTCGTACACTTTCGATAATGACTACGGAAAGTGGCAGGCATCGATTTTAATTTACCATAAGACATTGATTGATGGTCGTCATAGAGCTCTGTCTAAAAATTTGATAAAGAATAGTAACGTGAAGTTATATGGCGACTTAACCGATGAGTATCTGTATGAAGTCCTGTCTGAAATGTCTGATACGCACTTATTCGAGACCATAAAGCAAATTGATAGCTTTCTCCCAATTTATTCTGTTTCAATAACAGATAGTAGTACGGTTGATATCATAAAACTTCAGTAGTTTTTTCAATATTATAGTTTGTGAATAAATTGTGGATAACTACTCGATAATAATTATTTAAATTTTAATAGACTACAGGAGTATAGTATATTTTGTTTTTTAAGCGTTATATTATTTGCTATTTTTATCAACACGGCTCAACGGAGGTTTAAATGAGTTATTTATTTAGGTCTCAAGAAGGACGTTTGGCAGTTTTAATAAACGAGCGCTAAACGTTGTTAATTCATATACATCTATCCACTGAAGCTAAATCTAAAACGGTATATTTAGAGTTTTATATTTAGAATGTCAGAACAGTATTTATTTTAATTATCAAAATAAAACTTAAATTAATTGAAATTCGAAAAGATCTGTTTAGAAATTTCATATCTTTATAATTATTGTCAAAATGCAATCAATACCATTATCATTTTGTAACTAAGCCTTAAAATGAAAATAATAAAAAAATTTACTACAAGTTTAATAAATATAAATAAACTATAGGTTAATATTGATATTTTAGAATATAGTTAGGCCTAATAAACTATTTACTAAAAAATATTATAAGATTTATTAAAAACTTCAAATAGAACAGGGTTTTTTCCCTCTAATTGGACTTTCATAAGAACGAGCTTGTTGTCAATAAGCTTCATTTTAAGGATCTTTAATCTTTTATCTCCTTTATTAGTCTTGACGACAGTCCATATGCCAGGCCACGGAGAGAGTCCTCGGTAGTATTGATACAGGATTTTTGCTGAAGAGAATTTATCAGGAAGGATATTTGTATCTTTATACTTTTCATAAAATTCTTTAATCAAAAAAGGCACCTTCTGATAGGATAAGTCATCTCCTTTGAGAGCAAATTGTATAAACGAGATCGATAAATGCCCGTGGTCCTTTTTAAGAAATTTTGTGTATGTGGCGGATTTTTCGTCTTGAACTGTCATAGGGATATCTTCTCCTTTTATTAATCTTGAAAGCAATGTAATCATCAATTCCTCGGAAATCAATGCAAGTCTATTAGTAAGCTCTATTCTATTCTCGTGATCATCAATTATTATTTTTTTTTGGCTAATTATCTCTCCTGAATCAAGCTTGTCGGTGATACGACTTATGGTTGTCCCGGTTGCGTTATCTCCTAAAATCAAGGCATATGCTACTGGCGCCGGGCCACGGTATTCAGGGAGAAGTGAAAAATGTATATTCCAAAATCCAAACCTAGGTGCCCTTAAAACTTCTAAAGGGATAACTAAACCATATGAATACGATATACAGAGCTCAATATCATGCTTTTTGATAATATCTACAACTTTTGTTGGATATAACTTGACATCCAAGTCATACAGAGCCAAACCCAGCTTTGAGGCAAGTTGAGCGACCGGTGTTTTGGTTTTTGTAAGATTTTTACCGGCGGGTTTATCCGGCTGGGTGAATACGCAGGGAATTCGAATATTACCGGGTGATATTTTTACTAGTTTACCTAGCAGTGTCGCCGAAATATCTGGACTGCCAAAATAGGCTATGTTCATAAAAAGATTAGGGTATCTTTTAATAAAATTTCTAACTCATTATTGAGTTTAAAACGGATTTTTTGACCTGTTTTTGGATGGGTGATGTTTATCTTGATGACATTATTGTCTAACTTACTTATGCTTGCTGTGACACCTGAAATTAGTGCTGATGAAGTTGCTTGAGAGCCCTCAACAGAATCTTCTGAAAAATCAGTACCACAAACCAAATCGATCTTATCTGTTATTGTCTTGTTTGCCAGTCTGGCTCCTGTGGAAGACTCATTAACAACTGAAAGAAGCGATGGATACACAAATGATACGCCACATTCTTTATGCTCAAAACGTGAAAATGTAATATTCTTAGGTTGGCTTGTTATATTTGATGGTGCAGGTGTTGTAGACAGTATTGTCTCTATAGCTTTATTTGTCTTTTCGACAGCCTTACCGTACTGCACACCACCAATGAAGAATAGTATTAAAATTAGAGCAGCGATTAGGAGATATGGACCCTTTTTTTTCATGATCATAGTATAACAGTAAGACAAATTCAGCGTTAAATAGATTTTAAAGCACTTGACAAACAATTATCTCATGTTGTATATTAAGCGTGATCCTCCAAATGAAACGACTGAATGAAATCTTTTTTGAACGCTCTTGGTATAGGGTAACCCTCGAATACTCGAGGACTATAAGATGACGGCAGTTCCGACGTAAAGTCGGGAAGCGCATCGACCCGTTTAGTATCAAAAAAAGATTCATAAATAGACTTTCATGAGGAGGATTATTTTTTAATCTTGCAATTGTTTGTAATAAGGCTACTACATTTAATAATTTACACAAGAACCTCTAAAATAGCCTTTTCTTGAAAGTATTTTTTTGAAATATTATTTTTTGTAGTTATAATTTTAAGCATTTTTTTATGTCATCTTCAGATACAAAAGATCCTTCCAAACCGGCAGACACAATCGATGTCTCTGCAATGATTGAGCCTTACGAAGAAAAGTCAATAGAGATCCTTGATGCGGCGCCAGCCCGAAATACATCTCCAGTTCTGGCAAGTACAATCCAAAAAAGTGGATTAAGTAGTAAATTGAAGGAGGACCTAAAGGTAAGTTATTCGGCTAAAGGCATTTTAGACATAACCTATGGCGGATATGGATTTTTAAGAAAAGATTATTCTATAAATCCAAATGAAGATATTTATGTTTCAACTTCGCAGATAAGACGTTTTTGGTTAAGGAAAGGTGATGAAGTTGAAGGTCTGGCGAGAGCTCCAAAGGATGGAGAACGCTTTCATAGCCTGCTTTTGATCAAGAAAATTAACGGACAAGAAATTACTGAAGAGCAAAGTCGAACCAGAAATAAGTTTGATGAGCTGACTTCTTTACATCCAAATAAGCAGATTAAATTGGAAACAGAACAGGATATATTGTCAACACGAATAATTGATCTAATATCTCCTATAGGTTTTGGTCAAAGGGCTCTAATTGTTTCGCAACCAAAGGCAGGTAAAACAACGTTTTTAAAGGATATCGCTGAAGCTATAGGTAAGAATTATCCTGACATTTATCTTATCGCAATCCTTATAGGAGAGCGCCCGGAGGAAGTAACTGAAATAAAACGTTTTATTAAAGGAGAGGTCGCCGCATCACATTTCGATGAAACTCCACGTCAGCAAACAAAAGTAGCCAATCTTGCTCTAGAAAGAGCAAAACGTCTTATAGAAATGGGTAAAGATGTGGTTATTTTATTGGATTCAATTACAAGACTAGCACGTGCGTTTAATTTATCCATTAGCAATTCTGGACGGACTTTATCAGGAGGTTTTGATCCTCAAGCACTTTATCCTGCGAAAAAATTCCTTGGAGCAGCACGAAACTGCGAAGAGGGAGGTAGTCTAACCATAATAGGTACGGCTTTGGTTGGGACGGAGTCGAGAATGGATGACCTCATTTACGAAGAATTAAAAGGCACCGGTAATATGGAGATCCATCTTGATCGTAATTTTGCCGATAAAAGACTTTATCCAGCTGTCGAAATATCACGTTCGGGCACAAGACATGAAGAACTGCTTTTTGATAAAGAGACTTTGAAGTGTGTGACGATCTTAAGGAGGATGATTGCTCTTAGAACCTCGGAGGAAAGCCTGACGGCATTTATTGAGAAACTACCTAAAACAAAAAATAATAAAGAATTTCTCGAAACTCTCAATAGAGGATGATGGTACCATGTTATATACTTAAACTTACTATGGAGTCACTTGATAAACGTGTGGGTCGTATCTTAGGTCAGATGCGAGGAATACAAAAGATGGTTAAAGAAAATCGCGACTGTGCCGAGATACTCCAGCAGGTCTCTGCAGTAAAAAAAGCAATAGATAGCCTTTCAAAGGAAATAATTTTTTATTACATGGATCGTTCGTTTGAGGAAAATAAAACAAAGCAGTTAAAGGACATGATAAAACGGGCGATTGACCTTTGACCTTTGACCTTTACATATGAACTCTCAAAGCAATAAAGTTGCAATAATCGGTGGAGGTCCGGCGGGTCTTAGTGCCGCCATTTATACCTCTCGTGCAGATCTAGCTCCTGTGCTTTACGCAGGCTCGCCTCCGGGCGGCCAGCTCATGCTTACAAGTGAGGTAGAAAACTATCCAGGTTACCCCAATATACTGGGACCAAATCTGATTGATATATTTAGAAAACAGGCCGAAAAGTTTGACACAAAAATCATAGACGAAAATATTTCATCCGTTGATTTTACAAAAAATCCCTTCACATTAAATTATTCTGACAAGACTGTAACTGCAAACTCTGTGATAATAGCAACCGGTGCAAAAGCGCTCTGGCTTAATTTACCATCGGAGCAAAGACTTAGAGGAAAAGGAGTATCAGCGTGCGCTACATGTGATGGATTTTTTTTCAAAGATAAAGTTGTGGCGGTAGTAGGTGGCGGAGATACAGCTATGGAAGAAGCGCAGACATTAACCAAGTTTGCTAAGTTAGTTTATATTATTCACCGTCGAGACAGTTTTAGAGCCTCACAGATTATGCAGGCCCGTGTGAAAGGCAATTCTGTGATAAAAATAATTTGGAATGCATCAATAGAGGAGGTATTAGGAAAAGACAAGGTCGAAGGCCTAAAAATCAAAAATCAGAAATCAGAGATCAGAGATCTAACAATAGATGGTCTTTTTATTGCAATCGGCCACAAGCCGGACACAGGACTTTTTAAAGATAAGATCATTCTAGATGAGAAAGGATATATAGTAACCAGTACTTTTGCAGCAATCCGAGCAGCTAGATCAAAAGAACTAGATTTAGACAAATTCAACTTTAACTATCAGACAATGACATCGATACCTGGGGTATTTGCAGCTGGTGACTGTGTAGATCACATTTATCGCCAAGCCGGAACAGCCTCCGGAATGGGGATAGCCGCAGCACTTGACGCCGAACGGTGGATCATGGAAAATAAATCAATTAGTTAGTTAAATAAATACATTTAAATATATGTCAGCAAATAATGGAGAGCAGATGCTTAACACAGCAAAGGAGATAATTGGTTCAACTTGTCAAAGCCTTGGCATAGAGCAGGATGTAATAGATCGTATTATTGAACCAGATAGTATTCATGAGGTCACTCTAGATCTAGAAAGAGACAATGGTCGTATAACTCCCATAAAGGCATTTAGAATTCAACACAACAATTTACTTGGACCATATAAAGGTGGTATTCGTTTTCATGAAACTGTCAATCGGTCTGAAGTTCAGGCCTTGGCGACTTTGATGAGTATTAAAACCGCGGTTGTTAATCTGCCTTTTGGTGGCGGCAAGGGTGGAGTTGTCATCAACCCAAAAACTTTATCTCAAGGAGAGCTTCGCCGTTTGTCACAAAATTATGTGGCAAAACTTGCCAATGTTATTGGCGAGGATATTGATGTTCCGGCTCCAGACGTAAATACAAATCCAACCATAATGAAATGGATGCTTGCAGAATACGAGAAAATAATCGGCAGAAAAAGCCCGGCAACATTTACAGGCAAGCCTGTGACCAATGGTGGCAGTTTAGGCAGAATGGAAGCCACAGGTAGGGGTGGTGTTTTTGTTTTACAGGAATTGTTAAAAAGGTTGAACGGTGGTAATCAAAGTAAAATGACTATTGCAGTTCAAGGATTTGGGAATGTTGGTTATTATTTTGCACTGATTGCATCCCAGCTAGGCCACCGTATCATTGCAATTTCAGATTCTAAAGGTGCAATCCTGGTCGAAAACGACAACGATTCATTTGATCTTAATGCTGTGCAGAACTGCAAAAAAGAATTGGCCACAGTGACACAATGTTATTGTGTTAATGGAGTTTGCGATAGTAAAAGAGGTAAAAAAATTTCAAACGAAGATCTTTTGGAGTTGCCAGTAGATATTTTAGTACCGGCTGCGCTAGAAAATGTAATAAATACAGAAAATATGTCCAAAATTAAAGCCAAAATCATTATTGAAATGGCAAATGGTCCAGTATCTGCAAAGGCCAATGAATATTTAAAAAGAAATGGAGTTCTGATCGTGCCTGATGTGCTGGCAAATGCCGGGGGAGTCATAGTCTCTTATCTTGAATGGGTTCAAGGAAAACAAAGATATTGGTGGACTGAAGAGAAAGTAAACCTGGAGCTAGAAAAGATTATAGTTGCCGCTTTTTCGGACGTTTGGACACACGGGAAGGAAAAAAACATATCTCTTACAGAATCTGCATTTCAGGTAGCTGTTCAAAGGATAGTAGCTGCATTATAAATAACCTAGTTTATGAGCGATTTTAAAGGGTTTTTTCTATTTTTAAAAAAATATTTCCTTTCACGAGCTATACATTTTGGCGCCCAGTTTGAAAAAATAAAAGATATAGTTGTCGCTCTCCTTATTGTTAAAAGAGGTAAATATTCAAGCTCATTTTTAAACACCTCATTTTTTTTACTACTTATAACTGTTCTCATAGCCGGTCCGGTAATTGCTGAAAATAATCCTTTTGAAAGCTCATTTAATGATAGCCAATCTTACTTCCAAAGTTCGTCTGTAGATTTTGATCCATATGAAAGCTCTTTGACAACAATTTATTCCCTAAAACCAAGGGATAAAATCGAACCATATACCGTGCGTACCGGTGATACCCTTGAGTCAATTGGCTCAAAATTTAACGTCAGTATTGATACTATCAAATGGGCTAATGATTTGAGTTCAGAGATAATCAAACCCGGCGATGTTCTCGATATTCCACCGGTGACAGGTGTGGTCCATAAGGTTGCTCCAGGAGACAATATTTACACGATAGCAAAAAAATATAACATTGATGCTCAAAACATTGTAAATTTCCCGTTTAACGATTTTGCAGATCCAGATAGTTTTCAGTTGACACCAGGGCAGATTTTATATGTGCCTGACGGGACTATTAAACCAGTTCCAAAACAAGACACCGGTACCTCATTTTTTGCCCAAATTCAGGCTGGTGTTCAAGGTACTTCTACTTTTATATGGCCAGCTTCTGGCAACATTACTACCTATCCGGTTTGGTACCATATGGCAGTTGATATTGCAAACGGATCAAGCCCACCGGTACTAGCTGCAGACACAGGTACCGTGACCTATACCGCTTGTCTAGCTTATGGATATGGATGTCATATCATTATTGATCATGCCAATGGATATCAGAGTCTTTATGGACATCTTTCATCTATTGAAGTCTCTGCGGGCCAGGCAGTCACAAAAGGAGAAAGAATAGGGGTAATGGGATCAACCGGACGTTCATCAGGAATTCATTTACATTTTGAGATTCGTTCCGGTGGCGTACTTTTGAATCCTCTAAATTTCTTGCAGTAACTACTATATGCAACAAGAAATTATTTCTCATCGTTTATTTTTCACTACCATCATTGTGAGCATCATAGTTATATTTACTTTTTTCATATCTAATATTAAGTTAAAAAAAACGATAATAGCCTTGTGCAACGAGGATGGTAAACTAACTGTTTACATGAGGCTGGACAATAAGTTCGATATCCTTATAAACCCAAAATCTCAAAAAGAAGTATTGGGGTGCATAGGTAAATATATGCCATTTTATGACCGAACGATCGAAATGATATTAACGGATAGTAAGGATAGTCAGATTGTCTCAAATTTAGCCACGAGATACAAAGTATTAAATGTAGATTTAAACACCGACGTTAATATATTTACTAGGAACAAGATTAGCTACGACAATTCATTTGTTCACTATAGAAACAATAATCAAAACTATCTTGTTCTCTTGAAACAGATATCTCCATTTCAACTGCTATCAAAGGTAAAGTATGATAAATATACGCTTGTATTTATTCCGGAATATGATAGCTCTAGCTTAAGTTTGGTCAATAAAATCAAGTTCAATAGAGTAGAAGTGAAAAAAAATAGCCAACTACAATATCTTTTAAATTAACATCATATATCCATCAATATTGCCCTAATCTCTCTAAAAAGACTGATTGCTTCAAATCCAATCCACTTTTCACCGAGAAGTTCTTTTGGCAAACCAGGATCGACTTTTAAGATATCAACATAGTGATTAACAACGTCCTTCATTTTTTTTATCTTATCTTCATCTTTGGACAAGATATCGTGCCATTTCATAAACAAAGTGCGATAATTTTTCTCAAGCTGCGACTTATTCCATACTTTTTCAATTAATATTTCTCGGTCTCCAAATACATGACTTGATTCAAATGCTTGGACATAAGTTTTCTCTTCACCAGTGATAAGTTCTTTTAAAATAGGTATTACCGGATGAGGAGTTAACCAAAATGAACGATGCCAAGGTCCAAGACCCCAACTAGCAACTTCGCGACGAAGACGATCACGTAGTTCACGTTTTTTTTCAGGTATCTCGTATGACAAAATTCGCCAAATACCATCCCATTTATCTTTTGTAAAACGGAAAACCGGGAAAATTAAACTTACATTCTTAAATCCTTCGCTTGTCAATCTATATGTTGGATGTTTTAGATTTATGTCAGTATTTTTCTCAATAAGCATCTCTTTTTCAAGGTTTTTAAGTGTGGATAGTGTCTTTCTGTTTAAAGTTAAATCAAAAGAAGGAAGAAATACGTTGTCAAATTTAACAAAATAAAAGTCTTCACCGGACATAAGAAGTAATGCTAGTAAAATTTTCGTTCGTCTTTCTTTTATTGCCATGTACCACTAGAATATCAGATAATTTTTTTTATGTCAATAAATACATTTAACGCTCGACAATAATTTGATTAGCAATATTTTTTTTAAAACACAAAAATAATTGTCACTTAATAATACAATTTGCTAATTTAGTATAAATTCTGTCTATGTTAACTACGAAAGCTAAAACAGCTAAAACAAAAAAAATTAAAATCAAAAATTACACACGTATAAGTTTAAATAAATAATTAATTTGGTCATTCTAATAATGACAAAATGCTTATCAAAAAGTTGAACAGAAGAAAACGGAACTAATTACTATATAGATGTTAATAATTATCTAGATAAATAATAAATATATCGATAAATATTATGCAAAGCCTTATATATTAATGCATGATAAATATTCATATTAATTAATTATTACTACAAGTATAAATATAATTATTATTCATTGATAATAATGTTAAATAGTTAAAATTTATCCCTTTGAAACAATCAATATAAGCATAATTATCTTATAGTTATTTTGGAGCATAATCTAATTTTAGTGCAACTAGTTTTATAGGTTAAAAATATTAATTGATATAGAGCCCTATTTTTATGTATAAACTTTTTTAAGTTATGAAGTTATATGTTATAAATACTTTATCTACAATAGTAAGAGTTCACGATCTTTGACAAAACTTTGTCATAATATATCAATTATTATTGTGTGTCATCCCCGATTAAGTCGGGGATCCAGATTTTTTAAATAGTCTGGAGAATGGATTCCCGCCTTTGCGGGAATGACAACCTGCCTGCGGCAGGCAGGTGTGTGTCAAGAAGCGTGAACTCTTACCTACAATATCTACAATTGTCAATTTTTTTAAATGGTTGTACTATTTCCTTAATATGAAAAATCAAAGCAAATATACGGAAACTCTTGAGAAATATTTAGGCGAGGTTGATAAGGAAATATCTTTTTCTAAAAAGTACGAACGTTTATTTATGTTAAAAAATTGGATTGAGTGGCTTAACGATAATAATCAAATAAGTAATACTTTTTATAAGAATTTTACTAAAAAAATTGAAGACTCTTTAGACTTAAGCTTAAATATTAAAGCTAACATTAAAACTGTTGAAAAGACAAGCTATTTTAACTCTCTTAGTAATAAATTTGTGAAATTTTTTACGTTTTCTTTTTTGATTATTCTTTTTGTTTTACTATTCATAAACTTTAATCTTTATAGAAAGCTATATAGCTTATCAAATTTATCGATTGATACGAAAAGCAGAATACTTCCTTTTAAAGGTACTATTAGTGAACCAGACGGAAAACCTTTGCAATCTAAAAGAGACATAATTTTTCGACTTTATGATGCGGCAGTAGCAGGAAAAATATTGTATACAGGTTCTTGTATTGGCGCAAAGGGAATTATTCCCGATTATAACGGCGTCTTCAATGTAAGAATTGGCGCCGATTGTCAGATGAAGCCCTTGGCAGAATCAATCTTTGACTCAAACCAATCAGTATATCTTGGGGTAACTATCGGTTCAGGCAAGGAATTAGCACCAAGATATCAAATTTTTACAGCAAACTACGCAAGAGATGCTGCGAAGCTAGAAGGAATGTCAGTTGGGACCGATAAGTCATCTTTACCCTATATTAATGATAAGGGTCAAATAAAATTGGATGTCGAAAATCCATCATTATTTTCTACGGACGGAACATTTAATATAGAAGGACAGAGAATTCTCCTTAAAGCAAATAATCCGATAGGCGGAGATATAATGTTACAGCCGGCGACAGGAGCAAATGTATTAATAAATTCAGGAAGATTGGGAATAGGTACATTAAAGCCAACAAATTTACTTTCGGTAAGCGCGAATAACCCAAACTCATCTGTAGCCTCGATTAGAAATATTACAAATATTGACAGTTTTGATACAGGCGTTTTAGGTTTATATCTTGGTTCTTCATCAGAAACAGAGTCTTCAAGTTTCATTGATTTTTTTGCTGGAGCCACGGAACAATCTAGTGGGGATAAAGTTGGATCAATAAGGTTAAACAAAAATGGAGTAATATATGAAACCAGTGGAGCAGATTTTGCCGAATATGTAGCACTTTTTGATAAGTCCGATGTGCAAAGTGGCTCAATAATTTCACTATCTACCAAAGGGGCACACGCGTCACTGCCTAATGAAAAAATTATTGGAGCCGTCACCAACAATGCAGGATTTATTGGTAATAAATTGACATCAAAACAAAGTGCGGTTCTTATAGGATTTGTCGGCCAAATAGAAATACTGTTTTCAACAATTTCTGGAGAAATAGTGACGGGTGATAGGGTTGGTGCAAGTAAAGTTCCAGGTTATGGTGCTAAAGTTGAGAGTGATGATTTCAGCGTAGGATACGCACTTACATCGTCAAGCAGCATCGGTCTTTCTTCTGGATTATGTCCTCAAAAATATCGTTCATTTACCGATCCGGACGGAAAAGTTATTGAGTGCGGAAGATTGTTAATTTTTATTGATCAAGATTGATTATAATACTTTTCCAGTAACCTAAATCAACTCCTTATTGACAAGCTGAATAAATCTGTTTAGAATAATTTTATGGAAAAAAAATCATATATTTTTAATTTTATTCATTATGTCCTTATCATAGGTTTTATTTTTTTGTTCCCATTATTTTTTCTACCTATTACTCGAGAGTTTTTAATTTATAGTAAATTTTACTTTCTTATTTTATTTGCTTTGCTTTTGTTGTTCGTTTCACTTAGTAAATTTATTTTCACAAAAAAAGTTACTTGGGCAACCAATCCTTCGTTACAACCATTTTTACTTATTATTCTTGCCTATGTTTTATCCATCATTCTCGTTACTCCAAATAAAATACAGGCAATATTTAGGCCACAGTACGGACTGGTAATGATAATTTCGATGATCGTGTTTTATTTGTATAGCTCATATTTCCTGAAGAAAACCAAAGTTCAACCTGCGCTGGTACTTTCGGTGTCGGGGTTGTTCGTGGCAATAATTTCGATGATCATGATGGTCGACCCATTTCAAAAAATCAATCTTCCATCATATTGGTCCTTCCTCAAAAACAATTCTTTTAATACCATCGGTTCCTCATTTGATTTAGTGAGCTTCCTGTTGTTTATTATTATTGGCGCCTCTCTTTATATCTGGAGAATACAGAAAGGTGCTTTAAAGGATTCAGAAAATAAAAGGATATATACGACCTTTTTAGGAGTTACAATTACCGCTGCTGCAGTTACAATTGCATTTACACTCTACACTGTTATTCAATCCATGTTGACCGAAGGGACACAAGTAATACTTCCTCCACTAAATCTATCTTGGTTTGCTGCACTTGAGATATTGAAAAATCCACTTACCGCTGTGTTTGGAGTTGGGGTAGATAATTTTGGTTCCTTGTTCACACAGGTAAGAAATCCTCAATATAACCTAACTTCATTATGGCAGGTAAGCAGTTTTGCTTCTTCGCGATCTGCAATACTGCATATTTTTACAGAACTGGGTCTTTTGGGATTAGTAGGATTTGGACTTTTGATTTATTATGTCTTCAAAGATTTAAATAAGACACAGATTGAAACTAAAGGAATGTTTATTACTTCACTGGCTCTTCTTTTCCTATTACCACCGTCGCTTATCAACTTTTTCTTATTTTTTGCAAGTATGGCCTTTGTTGTTGCAGACGTGAGAGGGGAACAGAAACTTGACGAATATGAAGTTGATCTAAGCAAATTAGTACCTGCACACATTGGACTTTCAGTTCTGGGATTTTTATTTATAGGTAGTTCCATATATTTTGTCGGACGTAATTTTTTGTCAGAACTTTATTTCAAAAGATCAATTGACGCAATATCTGAAAACAGCCTTCAGAAATTGTATCAAAATCAACAGCAGGCTGTTCAGTATAATCCTTACAGTGAAGAGTTCAGACGTAATTTTTCTCAAGCAAATTTACTTGTTGCCAACAATTTGGCCGCAAAAGCTCAAACGGGAGCTCAACTGACTGAACAGGAAAGAACTGCTGTAACACAATCGCTCCAGATTTCGATTAATGAAGCAAAAGCTGCGGTCGCATTGAATCCGGCAAGGGTCACAAATTGGCAAAACCTGGCGGGGATCTATCGTCAGATCTTAAACGCAGTACAACAAGCCCCTGTATGGACCATTGCTTCCTATCAACAGGCAATAAGTCTTGATCGTTATAACCCAGTTCTTCGTCTCGAACTTGGAAGTGTCTTCTATCTTTTACAAGATTATGAAAGTGCACAAAGACTTTTTGAGCAAGCTGTATCTTTAAAACCAGATTGGGCTAACTCACACTACAATCTAGCTTGGGCTTATTATCAAAACGGAAACTATCGAGGTGCGGTCCAGCAGATGCAGGTGGTGATAGGCCTTGTTGATCCTGCAAGAGCAGAGGATGATTATAAAAAAGCCCAGGATGATTTAAAAACGTTCCAGCAGAAATATGATGAGCAGATCGCTCAACAGCAGGCGACAGAGACAACAGAAGAAGCTCCAACTCAAGAGTTAAATTTACCAACACCTCCTCCGGCCGCAGTTGAACCTAAACTCGAACTACCAAAAGAGTCCTCGCCCGGAGCAACAGTAGAACGATAACCAAAATAATTAGGTTTTTTTTTGATTATCTTCAATTTGTTTAAATAGTGCTTTGAAGATAACGTCTTTCTCGGTGAGATCGATATTAAGCAAAATAGTAATTTTGTTTTCGATAGCCTTCAAAAGACCTCGCCCGATCTTAATCTTGTGTTCACGTCCGCGAGGAAGATGAATAATGATATAGTCATCAATAAGTGAAATAAAGTTGCTGTGTAGTGGAAGTATATCAAATACGCCTTTTTCATTTTTACATGTAACAGCTTCCGCTTGTCCTAGATATATTATTTTGTCCGGTGAGAGGATACTTATTTGAAGATTAACAGGTTGACTTACATTTGGCTGCTGCATACTTTATGCTAAATTAGTTCTTGAGGTCTTTTAGTGTGCTTATGTACATGAGTTTTTGAGGTTCTATCTTGTCATAAAGACCTTTTAAAATACTTTGAACGTCATTGATAGTTTCTTGCAGTGAAACATATGTGTTAGTTTCACTAATATCAATCGATGTTGTAGCAAATCTTTGAGTCATATAATTGCGTATTAAACGGGCTCTTTTGTAAATTATTTGATTTTCTTGTGAAAGTTCTGATTCTCCGATGAGTGAAGCAATTCTTTCTAAATTAACAGCTTCTTTTAATATTTTTTGAGACTCAAGGTATGTACGATAGTGGTTTTCTCCTACAATTTCTGGATTTAAGGCGTTTGAAAATGATGCGAGCGTATCGATTGCCGGAAGTCTTCCTTCCTGGTAAATTTGACGAGACAAAACAACACGCGAATCAAGAAAGGGCAGTACCGACTGGACTCCGGGATCAGTGATGTCGTCTGACGGTACATAAACAGTTTCAAACGTGGTGATCGTAGCGGATCGAGTAGAATAAAGTCTTTCATGAAGCTCTGCAATTTCGGTGGCAAGAGTCGGCTGATATCCGCCTTCAGATGGTATCGTGCTTAACAAAGTGCCAATTTCGTATCCGGCTTGGGCGAAACGATACATATTATCTACGAAAAATAAAACATTATTTTGTTCACGATCGCGAAAATATTCGGCAAGAGCTATACCAGCGTAAGCAGTTCGAAAACGAACGGATGGATTTTTACTCATTTCACCAAAAATCAGTGTAACCGAAGATAGAACTTTGGTTTGATTAAGAGCTTCATAAAGTTCTTGTCCTTCACGACTACGTTCGCCAATACCTGTAAAAACAGAAACATAGTTCTTTGTTTCACGAGAGACTATGTTATGAATTATCTCGGTAAGTAAGACAGTTTTTCCCACACCTCCGCCTCCAAACAATCCAATCTTGCCTCCGCGTAAAACAGGTGTAAAGAAATCTAAAGATTTTATTCCAGTTTCAAGTACTTCATGCGGTACAATAATATTAGCCGATTCTTCAGTTTCCTTAAAAATTTTGTACTTTATATTTGGATCAAAACCTGTACCTCCATCTATAGGTTCTCCAAACAAGTTCATTACTCTTCCCAAAACCTGCTTACCAACAGGAATTGAGAGAGATGATTTTGTGTTGAGCACCACAGCGCCTCGATGAAGTTTTGTTGTAAGAGTTAAAGCCAGACAGTAGACAGATCTGTCAGAGGCCGAACTATAAACTTCAAGCACAACCTGTTCATCAGCCTCAAGTACATATAGGTCGTGAATATTTGGAGGAGCATCATAAAATTCAACCTCCACGATTTGACTTTTAATTGAAATTATCGTACCTTTATCTCCCATATTTTAGCTGCAACTCAATTGTTTCAAATTTTTAACTACCATAACGCGATTCCAGAAAGACGTTCGGCCTGCTTGATGCTTTGGAGCGATTTTTCAAAACGGCGTTGTTTGGAATCAAGTTTTTTTACATCGATATCAATTCTTTGCAACAAAGCGTCCATAGCATTTAATCTTGAAGCGAGCCGGGCAAGATGAGTTTCCGACACAGTCTGCAGAAGCAACATAGCAATAACGCTGTTGTGTATGAAGCCAGCAATTTTTTGCCCGGAAGGTTCAAATAGAAAATCAGTTTGTTTTTCCTTACCGGTTTGCTCTTTAATTTCTTCAGGTGTGAGTTTTAAAATATCTGCGATATCGGCATCTGTTGGGATTTGTTCAACCAAATTTTTAAATACCGCATAGTAAACATGAATTTTTTTGTATTGCAAGAGATGAAATAGAATGGGCTTTAGATCTTGAATTGTAAAGTTTATGTCCGAAATATCAAACTCTTTAAAATTAATGCTGCTTTTGTATTGTTGTATCAATTCTCGACCAATTTTTCCAATTACAAAAAGATCACCTGCTCTGTCATATTTTTTAATGAAGTAATTAAAGGTTTTCCGCAAGATATCGCCATGAAATTTGGTATTTGCAGTAATAATAACTGTTGCCATTGGTTTTAAACTGATTCCACGTTGTTCGGTCAAAGTAGCAATATTCTCATTTATTGTATCCAAGTTTTCATACTGGAGAGACTGAAAGATATCCATAAGCTCGGCGAAAAAAGAACGGCTTTGAATGATACTCTCACGGATCTGCTGCATTTTTATTGTAGATATAGTCTCGTAAACATGAGCGAGTTGTCTAAGATCTTCGAGAAATTCTATTTCGTTTATGATATTTGATTTTTGTTGCATATATCAATGATATCTTGCTTTTGCTTTAACCGCAAAAGAAACTCGTCGAGAGTTTTACTGTTAATGATTGAAGCAATTTCTTTACGTTCGGCAGGATTATTATTTAATCCTATGAGGTCGTTCAAAATGCCATTATAGACTTTTTCTTTTGATAGATCGGCCGCATCAAGCCAGATTAGGCCAAATATAATTATCTGTATTGCGTACGGTATAGTCCCAGTCGATTGATCTAGCATAACCATGAGCGACTTACCCTTGTGTAAAATCTCCTTCGACTCTAGTGATAGTTCGGAATCTAGATGAGCTATCTGGCTAAGAGTACGAAACTGTGATAGAAGCGAAAGTATTTCTCGATTAATTCGTCTAACCAAAATAGACTGGGTTTTTCTACCGACACGGGTTACCGAAAGAGGAATATTGATCGCCGGGCGTTCACCTTTATTGTAAATTTCGGTATCAAAAAAAATGTGACCGTCGGTCATACTGATCAAATTTGTTGAGATATACCCGGTGATATCGCCTTCGACCGTACTTGCAACAGGTAGACATGTTATCGAAACTTCACCTTTTTTTTCATGTTTATAATTTCCAGCACGTTCTACCAAACTAGCATGAGTGTAAAAAATATCACCCGGATATGACTCACGTCCGGGAAATCGTCTGCTTAAAAGAGCTATTTCACGGTATCTTTGCGCATGAGTGGTTAAATCGTCAAAAATCACAACAGTATCTTGACCAAGATCTCGAAAATATTCGGCAATTGCCATAGCAGTGTAGGGGGCAATATAGATCATGCTATTGGGATCTGATGAAGTCGCAGCTATCAATATGACTTTATCAACAATACCTTGTTTTTGAAAAAACTCCTCAAGATATTTGACTTCGCTTCTTTTTTTACCAATTGCAGCGTATACCCCGACGGTATTTTCGGAATTCACCTGATTTACAAGTGCGTTAAGTAAGAAATTTGTTTTACCGGTTTTGGCATCGCCTAAGATCAATTGCCGTTGACCTTTGCCAAGAGGTATCAGTAAATCAACTTTTGTTACACCAGTAAGAAAAGGTTTTTTTATACTGACACGACGATCAATACCTAATGATTCTGTAAAAATCTGTCTTTGTTTCTTTCTGGTAGTAAAAACTTTGGCAAGACGCGTAGGCCGGCCAAGTGCATCGACTGTAGTTCCTTTAAGAGTTTCTCCAACGGGAATTGCCAGTGTTTGGTTTGTGCGAGTAACTTTTGCTCCGATAAGTATTGGGTCTAAAGAAAAAACTAGAGCATGCAAGAGATCGTATTCCATATCAAAAACTTGACCTATTTGACCATCCTCAAAAACGAGAGTTTCGAAAGGATGAGCCTTTGGAAGACCTTCAACGGAAATCATTGGATAGCGAACCTGGGTAACGGTCCCAAATTCGCTTGTACTATTGAGATATGCCTCAAATGCCTCTGCCATAATATTTAAGTCGGGGTAAGTAATTTTGCTATAGCAACTGCCCCTTCATGCTCTAGCCATCGATTAAGTGAATAATCGAAATATTTGCCTTTGAAGGCAATGGTGAGACCCGAAAGAAGTTCGGGATTGATTTTAATATTGACAACAACAGCGTCATTACTATTAGTACGCCACCATTTACAGATTTTAATAATTTGTCTGTACGTCAGATCAATAGGAAATGTAAGTTCGACCACAGGAATTGATTCTAGATAATTAACAAGATCCACGCTTAGTTTTAAAACTTGCTCCTGATTTTGTAGGTTAATTTTATTACTTTCGGCATAATCTTGGAGATATTTCATGAGTAGCGAGGGAAGGGTATTTCTTAATTCTTCAAAAAAATTTATCGATTGTTCAAAACGGAGATTTTCAGCAGTTTTTAACGAACGTAAATAAATTTGCAGTTCGTGCAGCGTATAAATCTGATCTAACATAATCCTATGTGAATTCGCATTATTGATTTCCATTTTTTTTTGCCTCCAAATTATCACTTTTATATTTTTCTAACGACTTAAAAATAATGTCCTCGTTATTTTCGTAGGATAAAATATATTTCAAATATTCTCTAAATGTTGCTTGTATAATCATATTCATGTTTTGATCGATCTTTTTATACTGACGTTCACGATATGTATTCATGTCTTGTTTTATTACCTCAACATTTTGTTCGATGTCACGGAAAAGCTCTTCATGGATATTTTTTGTTTCCGTTTGCATGCTCTCGGTAAAGTAACCAAGCTGTTTTTTTCCATGTTCTTTGAGATCTTCGATAATTTTTATTGCCTCCTGTTCAAGCAATAATATTTCTTCATCCATTTTTTTCTTTAGTTGCAATGAAAATGCGAGATTTTCGTCCTTTACACGACTTTGTACCATGATAATGATGTCATCGAAAGCTCGATCAACACGCGTTTCCAGTGAGATTTTAGATATCGTTGCCTCGGAAAGTATTTTTTTTGCACGTTCGGTTGCTTCGGTAACAATTTGAGCTCCACGAAACTCTGCCTCTTTAAACATTTTCGCAATTCGCGCGTCTGCAGTTTTTACTGCTGCATCTGATCCGCGATAGTTTAATAAATAAAGGACGGCCAACAATAAGGCTAGATTGGCAAGTAAACTTGCATAAGGTATCCACCAGGCTGAAGTAGAAAAGTTTTGTATTATTTCTATCATATATTTTTACGAACGTATAATATACATTGCTGTTACTAAGCCAATTAAACAAATAGAAATCGCCATAATTACATTTAAAATAATGCCAGCTTGAATCCGTCTAGATGCTAAAGGATTTCTACCCAAAGCTTCAACACCCTTCATTGATAATCTACCGAAATATAAGAAACTAAACAAGAGCGAAATTATTAAGACTATTGCACCAAGCAGATATTTGATGAATTCAAATCCTTGACCAAAAAGCGGATTTATAGAACCGGTACTCCCGAAAGCATTATATTGGTCAATATTGTAGTCTTTTTGAATATTTATTTTCACCTTGCTTATGGTGTTTTCATCTGGGTTACTAGCATCTTCAAGAGCAACCCCGATAATTGGCCCGGGGACGGTGGCCTTCATTCCGACACCTTCTATTGGTGAGGAAGTTATGTAATCACCGCTGTTAATGTCACCGTTTGCTAATGAAACTAAAACATATGTCTGTCCACTTGTGCTTACAGGATAACTATCGGGATTGTTGTTAAGACGTATTTCAATTGCAGCCTGTTTGTTAACAATGCCAATCAAGTTTGGCTGATAGGCCTCGTTGCTGATAAGAAATTTCTCTTTTTCAGTGGCAACAATATAACCATCAAGTACATTTGAGTTCTCTATTATGTGGTAGGTAGCTATTGAGGCAGATTTTTGCGCATATACGGGATTGACCAAAATCAAAAAGGCCAATACAAAAAAAAATATCCGATAGCAATATGTTTGCAGTTCCCGGGGTGACATATTGTCTAATTTCATTGTAGAGATTTTTAATGAGGATTACAATGGCAAAAAGAGCAAAAAAGTACTATTTTATTTTTGGCCATAAGAAAACAAATAAAGTAAATAAAGATAAATAAATTTGTACAAATATTAAAAATTTTCATCTTTCTGTTAAAACTTATATGTAATATATATTGCATCTTGCATAAATATATGTAATACTAAATTTATGTCGGTATTTTCCAAGGTAATTTTTCAAATAGTTGCATGACAGAAATTGTAAAAAGGATTACTATAAAGATCTTCTCAAAAAAATTTCACCCATTTAGATCGGGTTGGTGGCTTTCATCGGAAATAAAATACCCAATTTTTGGTTTTATAGTTGCCGTTACAATATTTTTAACATTTGCAGCATTTAAGGACTATCTAAAGACTCTAAATGCCATAAATAAGAACCAGATACCATCTCCCAGTTTCTCATTCTTGCAAGAAAAAGGCGTCAGTACATTTCTTATCGACCCAAAGGATCTGGCCCAAGTTCTTGGAGAATTTGAAGATGTCAAGGCGGCTGAAGATGCAACAATTTTTTTTAACCTACAATCACGATTTACAGAACCTGCTTTTTTTGAGGAAAACATTACAGCTCCAAATGTTGTTTATGAAATCACAGCAGGAGATGGAATCGTAATTACAGGAGACCCACAATTTCCTGTAATCAGTTCAACTGCCATCTCGACTGTCCAAACTTCGGCTCTTGACTCAATTGAGGGACTTACTGGAACTGTTGATCTTAAGGCGGGTTCAAATATTTCGATAAGCACAAGTGGCAATGAGATCACGATAAATAGCACGCTTTCAGAAATCACAGATTCGAATACTACTTACACTGCAGGAACTGACCTTGATTTAACTGAGACAACTTTCTCACTGGAAACCACTCTTGATTCTGTAACAACGATCAATAACCTAACTACTATAGGTGACGGTACAAATACATTTCTTGGGATAGGAGACAGTGGAACGACAGCGAATTTCAATTTTAATAATAATCAAGTCTACATACGTGGTGACGGAAGTGTG
>MFZZ01000021.1 GCA_001789555.1 Candidatus Roizmanbacteria bacterium RIFCSPHIGHO2_12_FULL_38_13 | reverse complement strand
AGAAGATTAGGCAATTACGTGAGTAACATTTTTAAATCTGGCAACGTACTTGTACAAAATTTCTTTGGGTAACATTTTTCACCTTGCAATTCGGATCCGTATTCATATTGATTATTATAATACTTGCTATTATAATAGCAAGTATTATAGTTTACTCAAATTATGTCGGAAGTACTTATTGGGATGCTCTAGGAGTTGCTGGTCAAGGATTAAACCAAGTCAAATCTGGATCTTGAGTTTTCCATTTGCAAACAAATATATTCTATTTTATAATCTTTTTATCAATGAAAAATAACTCATCACTCATTTACGTCCTCCTTATTAACCACGCCTAAGGCGGGGAAGGAGCTTGAATGAATGATAAGCACCCCGCAAGAAGCGGGGTTTTTTTGTTACCTGTTATTAATTAATTTCAAAACCTATGGCACACCTTCAAACCAGTCCGTTCCCGTTCGCATTTTTTGAAAATAAAATAGTCCGTATTGAGGACGCCAAAGTTTCGATAATGACTAACGCTTTGCAATATGGCACCGGAGTCTTTGGTGGCATTAGAGGTTATTACAATAAGGAAAAAAAGTTTCTTTCACTTTTTAGATTGGACGATCATTTCAAAAGATTTTTACAATCGTTCAAAATCATTGGAGTTGAAATTCCTTATGATCATACACAGCTGAAAAAAATCACAATTGATCTTGTGAAAAAAAACAACCCACACACAGACACATATTTCCGTCCGTTTGGATATGCGGGCAGTCCGAATCTATCTCCAAATCTCGATCGCGATCACATGTTTGATTACGCAATGTATATGATGCCGCTTGGCGACTATTTGCCGACAGACAAAGGAATTTCAGTGATAGTTTCATCTTGGCGACGGGTTTCAGATAATACCATTCCTTCACGAGCAAAAATTACCGGGTCGTACATAAATTCTGCACTTGCAAAACGCGAGGCCACGCTTGGTGGTCATGATGAGGCGATATTTCTTTCCGAAAATGGACACGTCGCTGAAGGATCGGCCATGAATTTATTTATTGTCAGAGATGGAGTTTTGGTGACACCTTCAAAATCAGATGATATTTTGGAAGGCATCACTCGTCGTACCGTAATTCAACTTGCAAAGGATTTGAAGATACCTGCTGAAGAGCGGGTAATCGATCGAAGCGAATTATATATTGCCGATGAAGCATTTTTTTCCGGAACTGGTGCGCAAGTTGCTTGGATACAGAGAATTGACAACAGAGTTGTCGGTGACGGGAAACGAGGACAGATTGCCGGTAAACTGCAGGATTTATTTTTTGAAGTAGTTCGTGGAAATGTAAAAAAATATGAAAGTTGGTGTACAAAAATAAAAGTTTAAATCAAATATTTTAAAACATCGTTTCGCTCGATACCTATTTTCTTTGCCTCCGTGAGGTAAATACAGCAATTTTCCTCAAGTCGGCATAAAAAGGGTATCTTCGCTCAACTTGTTTTTATAAATAATGAATAATTTTGAGTATGAAACTAACAGGTTCACAAGCGGTGATGGAATCACTATTAAAAGAAAATGTCAAAGTAATATTCGGATATCCCGGAGGGGCAATCATGCCTGTTTATGATGCGCTTTATGATTATATGGATCGTATAATACATGTTCTTGTGCGTCATGAACAAGGTGCAGCTCATGCCGCCGAAGGCTATGGACGTATCACCGGCGAGCCCGGAGTTTGCCTTGCTACATCGGGTCCAGGTGCAACCAACTTAGTGACAGGCATTGCCGATGCCATGATGGACTCGGTCCCAATAGTCTGTATCACCGGTCAGGTTGCGAGTCATTTGGTTGGGTCTGATGCGTTTCAGGAAGCCGATGTCATGGGGATTACCGCTCCGATTACAAAGTGGAATTATCAGATAACTGATGCCAATGAAATTCCTGAAGTTTTTTCAAAAGCATTTCATATTGCAAAAACAGGACGCCCCGGCCCAGTGCTTATCGATATTACCAAAGATGCTCAATTTGCGACATTTGATTTTTCTTATCCAAAAGAAGTAAAGATGGAAAGTTATCAACCCACCACTCACCCCCACCCGAAGCAAATAGAACTTGCAGCGGAACTTTTAAACAAAGCGGAAAGACCATATATTCTGGCCGGACACGGAGTAATTATTGCGAAAGCAGAAAAAGACTTGATTCGACTTGCTGAAAAAGGCGGCATTCCAGTTGCACAAACACTTCACGGTGTTTCAATTTTCCCAACTGCTCATCCTCTTCATGTTGGATTTTTGGGAATGCATGGCAATTATGGACCAAACATTTTATCAAATAAAGCCGATGTGGTGCTTGCTGTTGGAATGAGATTTGATGACAGGGTGACCGGCCGGTTAAAGGACTATCTGCCCGATGCAAAGATTATTCACATCGATATTGATCCTGCCGAACTTAACAAAAATGTACAGGTAGAAATCCCGATAGTTGCTGATGCCAAAAATGCAATTCAGGCACTAAATAAGGAAATTAAGAAAAGAAGCCATTCAGCATGGATTAAAGAATTTCAGAAATGTTATCAGCTTGAGGAAAAAAAGGTAATTCAAAATGAATGTGATCCAAAAAAAGGAAAAATTAAAATGGGTGAGGCTATTTACAAATTGAATGAATTGACAAAGGGCGAAGCCATCATCGTTGCCGATGTCGGGCAGCATCAGATGATGGCAGCAAGGTATGCAAAATTTGTAAAACCAAATAGTTTTATAACATCCGGCGGCATGGGAACTATGGGTTTTGCCCTGCCTGCTGCAATGGGAGCAAAGTACGCCCTCCTTCACCCTCCAAATGGTCAGGTTTCGGACGGGAAGGCAAGTCTTGATCGAGAGGTCATTTGTATAACAGGTGACGGCGGAGTGCAGATGAATATCCAGGAGCTTGCTACATTGGCGCAAGAAAATTTACCGGTGAAAATTGTAATTTTAAATAACGATTTTTTAGGAATGGTAAGACAGTGGCAAGAATTGTTTTTTAAAAAAAGATATTCCATGACAAAAATAAAAAATCCTGATTTTGTCACTGTGGCCAAAGGATTTTATTTGCAGGCAGAAAAAGTTGAAAAGCGCGAAGAATTGATGGGTGCGTTAAAAAGAATGCTGAAATCAAAAGGACCTTATTTACTCGATATAAAAGTTGAGAAGGAACAGAATGTTTTTCCGATGATCGCAACCGGAGCGTCGGTAGATGAGGTGAGGTTGGAGTAGCTTATTAGCTACTTAGCTAGTGAGCTTCTTAGGAATATATTTAAATATCATTGACCTAAAAAGCTAATATAAATTATGAAACAAATATATACTATTACAGCATTTGCAGAAAATAGACCAGGTGTTTTATATAGAATTGCTGATTTATTTTTACGTCGCAAGGTCAATATAGAAAGTCTGACGGTTTCGGAAATTGAGCACACCGGTCAGTCAAGATTTACAATTCTTGTTCATGCCGAACCATTACTTGTTGAAAAACTTGTCAAACAGTTGTATCGAATTATAGAAATTACAAAAGTCATCGACAGTCTTGATCAAAGTTTGATCATAAAAGAAATCGCATTGATTAAAATCACGGCAAAAAATCTTGAAAGACGTCGTGAAATTGAACAATTGGTACATTTGGCAAACGGGAAGATAGCGGCTGTTAATCAGAGTTATTTAGTGGTTGAAAAAACAGGTACCGAAGAGGAGATTGATTCGCTTCATGAACTCCTTAAGCCTTTTGGAATTAAGGAGTTTGTGAGATCTGGAAGAATTGTGGTGTTTAAATAGTCAAACACGTCATCCCGAACTTGTCCCGCCTTTTGCGGGATCCCGCTAAGCGGTGATTTTGGGGATCTAGATGCTGAAATAAATTCAGCATGACGAATATTATCAAATTAAAATTAGTATCAATAATTTGCAATATGAAAAACAAAGTTTATATTTTTGATACGACGTTACGAGACGGTGAGCAGGTACCAGGTTGTCAACTTAACACCGTTGAAAAAATTGAAATTGCCAAAGCTCTTGAAGAATTGGGAGTTGATATTATTGAGGCCGGTTTTCCAATATCGTCTCCAGGAGATTTTAATTCTGTTATTGAAATCTCAAAAGCTGTAAAAGAACCGGTAATTTGCGCACTAACTCGAGCCGTGAAAGGCGATATTGATGCTGCAGCAGAGTCATTAAAGTATGCAAAACGAAAACGCATCCACACAGGTATTGGTGCATCAGATATTCATATCAAATATAAATTCAAGTCTAATCGTGAAGATATTTTGAAGCGTGCAGTGGAAGCAGTGAAATATTCCAAAAAATTTGTTGAAGATGTAGAGTTTTACGCGGAGGATGCAGGGCGTGCTGATTTAGAATATCTTGCCAAGATGGTCGAATCAGTGATCACGGCCGGGGCGACAGTTGTAAATATTCCTGATACCACTGGATATAATCTGCCGTCGACATTTGGGGAAAAGATAAAGTTTCTGATGAATAATGTCAAAAATATTGATAAGGCCATTATTTCAATTCATTGTCATAATGATTTAGGGCTGGCAACTGCAAATTCAATATCGGGAATCCAAAATGGTGCAAGGCAAGTCGAAGTCACGGTAAACGGTATCGGCGAACGCGCCGGCAATACTTCGCTTGAAGAAGTAGTGATGATATTAAAAACACACAAACTTGGTTTGGATACAAATATTAACACCAAGAAAATTTTTTCAACAAGTCGTCTTGTTTCAAATCTGATGCGCATGCCGATACAGCCAAACAAGGCAATTGTTGGTCGAAACGCATTTGCTCATTCATCAGGCATTCATCAGGATGGGGTTTTAAAGGAACGCGAAAATTATGAAATAATTGATCCAAAAGATGTTGGCATTCAAGCATCGTCGATCATTTTGACTGCACGTTCAGGACGAGCAGCTTTATATCATCATCTCAAACGTTTGGGATATAAACTTTCCGAAAAAGAGCTCGCCAAAGTATACAAGAAATTTTTGGAGCTTGCAGATAAAAAGAAAGATATTAATGATAGCGACTTACATATACTTATTGGTGAAAAATTAGATACAAAAGGAATACAACTTGAACTTCTTGAGGTAGTTTGTGGAACTCCAATAAAACCCATGGCAACAGTAAAATTAAAAGTGCATGACAAGGAATATCTTGTTGCAGCAAACGGCAACGGACCAGTGGACGCGGCATTTAAAGCAGTTGACAAAATTGTCAAAAAGAAACTCGATCTTGAAGAGTTTTTGGTCCAGGCAATTACAGAAGGCAGCGATGATATTGGCAAGGTTCATTTACAGGTTAAATATAAAAACGGTATGTATTATGGATTTGGTGCAGATACCGATATTGTTGTCGCATCGGTAAAAGCATATATTGATGTGTTAAATAAAGTTATTTGACTAAGAGTTAGCTGGTAGCTTATTAGCTACTTAGCTCTTAGATTTTATTTTTTTAATTTATGACATTTATTAATTTAAACCTAATAAGCTACGACGCTAAAAAGCTAAGCTAAAAAGCTAATAAACTGACCTATTATGAAAATTACAATAAAAGATATTGAGGATGCAGCAAAACGTTTGAAAGACATTGCTCAAAAAACGCCTCTTCAGTATTCAAAAAGACTATCAAAAAAATATAAAGCCGATATTTATATAAAACGTGAAGACCTGCAGGAGGTGCGTTCCTTCAAAATTCGTGGAGCTTACAACAAAATGTCCTGCCTTTCAAATGAGGAAAAAAAACGAGGGGTTGTTTGTGCAAGTGCCGGCAACCACGCCCAGGGTGTCGCTTACAGCTGTAATGCGCTTAAAATAAAAGGAGTCATCTTCATGCCGGTCGTAACTCCAAATCAAAAAATTGAAAAGGTCAAACATTTTGGCGGCAAATATACTGAAGTCAGATTGGTCGGAAATACCTTTGATGATGCCAGCGTAGCCTCTAAAGTCTTTACCAAGGAAAACAATATGGTGTATGTCCATCCTTTCAATGATCCTCTTACGATAGCTGGACAAGGAACGGTGGGAAAAGAAATTTACGAAAAACTTGATGGAAAAATAGATTATTTGATTTCCACGATCGGAGGAGGAGGATTGATTTGCGGAGTTTCAACTTACCTTAAAAACAAGAATAAAAAAATAAAATGCATCGGTGTTGAACCCGAGGGCGCGGCCAGTATGTACGAGGCTTTAAAAAAAGGAAAGGTAGTTACTTTGGAAAAAATTGACACATTTGTTGACGGAGCTGCTGTCAAAACTGTGGGTGAGCTGACTTACAAAATCTGCAGGCAAAATTTGGAGAAAGTTATCCGTGTACCTTCGGGAAAAGATTGCACAGCTATGATAGAGCTATATCAAAATGAAGGTATCATTGCCGAACCTGCAGGTGCTCTTGCTGTTGCCTCATTAGATGATCTTGCTCAAAATATAAAAGGCAAAACAGTTGTCTGTATAATAAGCGGAGGCAACAATGACATTTTGCGATATCCGGAAATTATGGAAAGAAGCTTGGTCTATCAGGGAAGAAAGCATTATTTTATTATTGAGTTTGCACAAAAACCCGGACAGCTTCGAAAATTTGTCGATCAAGCATTGGGACCAACAGACGATATTGTGAGGTTTGAATACATAAAAAAAACCAACAAAGAAAAAGGACCGGCGCTTGTTGGAATAGAATTAAGGGATCGAAAAGATTTACAGCCGCTTTTGGATAGGATGAAAGAAATAGAATTAAATTATCGAAAAATTACCAATTCGGATTTGCTATACGATTATTTAGTGTAATTTTACATGTTAAAAGGGCATCGTTCGATATCCCGTTTTGCGACCTTTTTTTATATCATTTCAATATGAAAAACTGTGATTGTGTAGGTTGTTCATGTCAAAGTAATGTCAAGACAGCTGATTTAAAAAGGCGCAGTTATAAACTGACCGGCGATATGGATGATGAAACTGATTGGGTGAAACGTGCGCCGGCGCGTGCCATGATGCGTGCTGTCGGATATACCGATGAAGATTTCGAAAAACCGCTGATTGCCGTTGCGACACCATATACAGATATAACTCCCTGTAATGCGCATCTTCATCAACTTGGTGAAATAGTTGAACATGAAGTGACAAAGGTTGAGGGAAAGCCATTTCTATTTGGGACACCGGTGATCACCGACGGTGAAACTATGGGTACGGAGGGCATGAAATATTCGCTTGTTTCCCGAGAAGTTATAGCCGATTCCATCGAAATGATGCAAGAAGCTTATATGGCCGATGGAACGATCGCATTATCAGGTTGTGACAAGACTATTCCGGCATCACTTATGCCTTTGGCACGAAATAATGTCATCGGTATCACTTTGTATGGGGGCACCATTCTTCCCGGCCGCTACAAAAGCCGCGATCTTAATATTGTCAGTGTTTTTGAAGCTGTTGGAAAATATAGTACTGGGAAAATAAGTCCTTCAGAATTTAACGAGGTCGAAGGTCGATCTTGTCCAGGTTGTGGGGCATGTGGCGGGATGTACACCGCAAACACAATGGCCTCGGCAATCGAAGCATTGGGAATGAGCATTCCGGGAAGTTCTTCACATCCTGCGGTAAATCGTAACAATCAGATCTCTGAAAAAAAACGTCAAGATTGTCAAGATACAGTCAAAGCATTATTTGAATTAATGCGTCGTGGAATCAGAGTCCGTGATATCTTGAGTCGCGAGTCATTTAAAAACGCTATTGTCCTTATGCAAGCACTTGGTGGGTCTACAAATGCGGTGTTGCATTTAATTGCAATTGCTCACGAAGCCGGTATAAAAATTTCAATAGATGATTTCACGAATCTAGGAAAGAAAGTTCCATTAATTGGGAATTTCAGTCCGTTTGGTAAATATATGATGGAACATCTGGATGAAATAGGAGGAATTCCAATGGTTATGAAAATGTTACTTGATGCAGGACTCATTCACGGTGATTGTTTAACTGTAACCGGGAAAACCGTTGCTGAAAATTTGAAAGACGTCCCAAAAAGACCAAAAAATCAAGATGTCATTTATTCTTTAGAAAAACCATATGCTCCTCCTGGAAATCATATAGTCATTATGTATGGTAATCTGGCGCCGGAAGGAGCAGTGATGAAACTTTCAGGAAAAGAATTGAAACAGCATAAAGGACCTGCTAGAGTTTTTGAAAGTGAGGAAGATGCTTTGAATACGATTTTAGACGGAAAAATAAAACATGGAGATGTCATTATTATCCGCAATGAAGGTCCAAAAGGTGGTCCTGGCATGCGTGAAATGTTATCTCCTTCATCAGCACTGGTTGGCGCCGGTTTAGGAAAAGATGTGGTGCTTATAACCGATGGGAGATTTTCAGGCGGGACGCATGGGATTATGATCGGTCATGTGACTCCGGAGGCGGCAGTCGGTGGACCAATAGCACTTATAAACGAAGGAGATATTATAGAAATTAATGTAGATAAAAAGAGAATTGATATGAGAGTTAATTCAAAAGAAATGGCAAAAAGAAAAAAGGTATGGAAACCGAAAGAATTAAAATACAAAAGAGGAGTTTTAGCAAAGTATGCAAAGCTAGTTTCAAGTGCATCGCAAGGTGCGGTGACGTCATAGGGGCGTATCGCAATACGCCCATACTTAATTAATTTATGAAAAAGTTGAAGCGAAGATCGATAAGATTAAGTCATTGGGATTATAGTAATGCAGGCTGGTATTTTGTGACTATATGTGTTGAAGGGATGAGGTGTGAATTAGGAACAGTTAAGAACAATAAAGTTGAGTTAAGTGAGTATGGTAATATTGTTGAAAAATTTTGGATATCATTAATTAAGAGATATGAAGATATTTCTCTTGATGAGTATGTTATTATGCCAAATCATTTTCATGGAATATTAGCGATAAACAATTATGTAGGGGCAATTCATGAATTGCCTGTACGAAGCGAAAAGAAAATTCATAGAAAGATGTTGTTGCCAAAGATAATCGGCTTTTTTAAAATGAATTCGGCAAAAGAGATTAATTCATCACGTCACACTCAGGGCCGACCTTTCTGGCATAGAAACTATTACGAACATATCATTAGAAACGAAAAAGACTTACAACGCATTTGCGAATACATTATAGAAAATCCATATAAATGGAAAGCTGATAAATATTATCCTGATAAGTTTGATAAATAAAGAAGCAATTTTTTAGATTATTAATTATTTTTTACAATTATGCAATTTATACTACTAGCACATGATCACAAAGATGGTGGTCTTCAAAGAAGATTAAATGTTAGGGACGAGCATGTAAAGATGGACGATGAGATGAGGGCGGCTGGCAACTATCATATGGGAGTCGCCTTGCTTGACGATGAGGGAAATATGAAAGGATCTGTCATGATCCTAGAATATCCTTCTCGAAAAGATCTTGATGAGTGGCTTAAAAAAGAACCTTATATGTTAAACAATGTTTGGGAAAAGGTGGAAGTGATACCCTGTAAAATCGGACCGACTTTTCTTAAGTAAAACGTTATAAGTTAAAAATTACACGTTACACGAAATGAAAAATATTCATACCGACAAAGCACCTAAGGCAGTCGGGCCGTATTCGCAGGCTATCATTGCCGATAATTTTATTTTTTGTTCAGGACAGATTGGTATTGATGCGGCGACTGGGAGATTAGTCGAAAGCATTGAAAACCAGGTTCATCATGTGATGAAAAATATTAGCGCTGTTCTTGCAGCATCGGGATCATCAATTAAAAAGGTTGTTAAAACGACAATATTTCTTGCCGATATTAACGACTATAAAAAAGTAAACGAGATCTACGGCTCATATTTCAAAAATCACAAGCCGGCGAGGTCTACAGTCCAGGTTGCGGCCTTGCCGCTTGGAGCGAGGGTGGAGATCGAGGTTATTGGAGTAAAATAGCTTTTTAGCTTATTAGCTGTTTAGCTTTTTAGGTCAACATTAATTTAGGATTTATTTCTAATAAGCTAAGTAGCTAATAAGCTGACATTATTAATTAGTACAAAACTATGAAAATAAACTTTGGTGGTGTCACGGAAAATATAGTTACTAGAGATGAGTTGCCGCTTTCAAAAGCAAAAAAGATTTTAAAAAATGATGTTGTTGCTGTTTTGGGTTATGGCGTGCAAGGTCCGGGTCAGGCATTAAATATGCGTGATAATGGTATCAAAGTGATCATCGGCCAGCGAAAGGAATCAAAATCATGGAACAAGGCAAAAGAAGATGGCTGGGTTCCCGGAAAAACACTTTTTGAGATTGAGGAGGCGGCAAAACGTGGTACGATCATTATGTACCTCTTGTCCGATGCAGGACAAAAAACTTTTTGGCCGACTCTAAAACCATTACTTAAAACAGGAAAAACTCTTTACTTTTCCCATGGTTTTTCAATAACTTATAAAAATATTACTAAGGTTATTCCTCCAAAAGATATCGATGTGGTTCTAGTAGCTCCAAAAGGATCGGGTCTAACAGTTCGACGTAATTTTATGGAGGGAAGTGGAATAAATAGTAGTTATGCTATTTTTCAGGATTATAGTGGTAGGGCTACGGAAAAATGTCTTGCTCTAGGTATTGCCGTCGGATCAGGGTATCTTTTCCCAACCACTTTTCAAAAAGAAGTTTTTAGTGATCTTGCTGGAGAGCGGGGTATCCTTATCGGCGCACTTGAGGGAGTATTTGAGGCTCAATATGAAGAGCTTCGTAAGCATGGTCATAGTCCAAGTGAGGCTTTTAATGAAACTGTTGAAGAGCTTACACAAAGTCTTATTAAACTAGTCGGTGAAAAAGGGATGGACTGGATGTTTGCCAATGTATCGACCACCGCCCAGCGAGGCGCTTTTGACTGGAAGGATAAATTCAGAATAGCGGTCAAGCCGGTTTTTAAAGAGCTTTACTCCGAAGTTTCAAGCGGTCGAGAGGCCAGGCGAGTACTCAAAAAAAACAGCTCAAAAAATTATCGTGAAGAATTAAATGAAGAGATTGAAATTATGAGGAATCACGAAATGTGGAAAGCCGGTAAAAAAGTGCGCGAACTACGACCGGAAAACTGGAAAAAGACGCCTTAAGTTTTATGAAAAAAGTTTTCGATTTTAACAATGTTTTTGTAAGACTTCACGGCGCAGAAGTATTGAAAAGTATTAACTGGATTGTCACAAAAGGACAAAATTGGGTAATACTGGGTTTGAATGGGGCAGGAAAGAGTACGCTTGTCAAATCTATATTTGAAGATTTCCCCTATTCGGGCGAGAAAAACTGCATTTATTCTTCTCATGAAATTGGATATGTATCATTTGATATCGAAAAAAAAATACTTACCTCTCCCCCGTTTATAGATATTGCAAATAATTTGCAATTAAGAAAAAGACCACTGCAAGATCTGTCAACACTTTCAACAGGGCAAATGCGCCAACTCATCATCGCCCGCGCTCTTGACAAAAAACCAAAATTATTGATTTTAGATGAGCCCTTTGACGGACTTGATGAAAAATCAAGAGTAGAGTTTAAGAAAATTATCACGGATTTAATGAAAGGTATTCAGATATTGTTGATAACACACAGATTCGATGAAATTTTGGACGGATTTTCACGAATATTAGTTCTTCATAACGGTAAAGTATTTGCCGAAGGAAAAAGGACAGAAATTTTGAATAACAAAAAAGTCCGGGAATTATTCGAACATGAACCGGTATCGCTGAACAATATTTTTAAAAAAAGGAAACCTATATTGCCGCGTAATTTGATTGATATGAAAAATGTCACCGTGTGTTATGGAGATAAAGTGATTTTTAAAAAATTTAACTGGGTTATGAAACGTGGGGAAAACTGGGCGATACTCGGGCCAAACGGCGCCGGGAAAACTTCACTTCTCCGATTGATAACAGGTGATAATCTGCAGGCTTATTCACAGAACATAAAGATTTTTGGACGACAAAAAGGAACCGGCGAAAGTGTTTGGGATATCAAAAAAAATATTGCCGAAGTGTCGGGAGATATTCAAATCAAGTTCCAGAAAAGCATTACGGTTCTCGAAGTGGTTGAGTCAGGATTTTTTGATTCGATCGGTTTATTCCGAAAAGCAACATCGAAACAGTATAAAATTGCGAAGAACTGGATTAGTCGGCTTGGACTAAACAACTTAAAGGATCATAAGTTTGCTGTACTTTCACAAGGTCAGCAAAGGATGGTAATCATAGCCCGAGCAATGGTGAAGTCTCCCCTGCTTCTTATCCTTGACGAGCCGACGACGGGACTCGATATGAAAAATAGAAAAAAAATTCTTGAGCTTATTGATTTGATCGGAACAGATTCGGATACTCAACTCATTTTTGTGACACATTATAAGGATGAAATACCAAAAAGCATTACAAAAGCATTAGATTTATATTAAAAATAGATTGTTGTGACTTGCTTTTATAGAAAAAAGTGCTATACTTTTTTTATAAAATGTCCGTACCAATTGATGCCAGAACCAGTTCTCCTGTAATTTTACAATCACAATCCATCCTTGAACAAAGAGGGATTGAATTTGATCACTCAATTACAGCTAATATTTCTCACGGGGTCGATAGAATCTTCTCACAATTTTGCAATATGACTCCAAAGGAATTGGCATTTCAAGCTAGAGTCGGAGATGAAATACAAAACATGATAATGAACTACGGAGGAAGCAATAATTTAATCGCCCATTCAATAGGAATGGAAGCACTAGATCATTTTGGCACTATGCTTTATACGCACGGAATGCAAGGTTCTCAAACAGTAGTAGAGAATCCAGAATATGCGGTAAAATTACAAGAGGGAGTAAATAAATCACTAACATTAGCACTAAAGGCTGTTGAAATAACATTAACTTTTCAGGAAACCAGAGATCCGAAAATTTTAACTGATTATTTTGATACAATGATTGAACAATTAACAGAATCTTTGCAAGAACTCGAACCTAATGCCAATAAATTAAGGAATTACCTAAAGGCTGATAAAGAACGTTATGAAAAGTTAAGGTCAAGAGTTGAACTGTAACTATGAGTAGTATTTTTTTAAACTATTTATTACTTAAAAGCTCTTAACTTAAGGGCTGGAGATAAAATGGAATAATCCGCCCGCAAGGCGGTTTTTTTATGAAAAATCCAAAAACTCTTTTTGACAAAATTTGGGACGCACATGTAGTAACACAGGAAAAAAACTATCCTGCAGTCCTTTATATTGATGTACATCTGATTCACGAGGTAACTTCGCCACAGGCTTTTACCGGATTGAAAAAAAGAAAAATTCCCGTTTTTAGGACAAACAGGACTTGGGCGACTGCAGATCATAATGTTCCAACAAAAAATCAACACTTACCGATCAAAGAATTACTTTCACGAAAACAAGTTGAAGCATTGGTAAAAAACTGTAAAGACTTTAGTATAGATTTATATGGTTTAGGTCATCCGTGGCAGGGTATTGTTCATATCATTGGCCCAGAGCTTGGTATTACCAAACCAGGTATGACCATAGTTTGCGGCGACAGTCATACATCGACTCATGGTGCATTTGGGGCGCTTGCGTTTGGCATCGGCACGAGCGAAGTTGAACAAGTGCTTGCGACACAAACTATTTTGCAATACAAACCAAAGACAATGAAGATCGAGGTTAATGGAAAGTTAAAAAAGGGTGTTGTAGCCAAAGATATTATTTTGTACATTATTTCAAAGTTGACAGCATCTGGAGGAACCGGATATTTTGTCGAGTATGTCGGTAGTACAATTCGCGATCTTTCCATAGAGGCACGCATGACGATCTGCAATATGAGCATCGAGATGGGAGCTCGAGGGGGCATGATCGCACCTGACGAAAAAACTTTCAAATATATGAAAGGAAGACAGTTTATGATTAAAGGAAAAGAGTGGGGAAAGGCAGTCGCATATTGGAAAACATTACCATCTGATGAAGGAGCAAAATATGATCGCATTGAAATATTCAACGCTTTAGATATTGAACCTATGATCACCTATGGTACTAATCCGGGAATGGGAGTTAAAATTAAATCTCAAATCCCAAAACTCAAATTTCAAAAAAATAACTCCGAGAAAAAACAGTTGAGAAAGTCTCTTGAGTATATGGGATTGAAGGAAGGTCAGAAGATGATTGGGCAGCATGTTGATTATGTTTTTTTTGGAAGCTGCACAAACTCAAGGATTGAGGATTTCAGATTGGCAGCCAAAATTTTGAAAGGAAGAAAAAAGGCGAAGCATATTGAAGCGTTTTTAGTACCTGGCTCGACTCAAGTATTGAGACAAGCAAAAAAAGAAGGACTTGATAAAATATTTAAAGAAGCTGGGTTTGAATTGAGGGGTGCTGGATGTTCGGCGTGTTTGGGTATGAACGAAGACAAGATACCAGCAGGAAAATATTGTGTTTCCACGTCGAACCGTAATTTTGAAGGTCGACAAGGTCCGGGCGCAAGGACCATGCTTGCAAGTCCGTTAACGGCAGCTGCAACAGCAATAACGGGTGTAGTTACAGACCCACGAAACTTTTGTTAAATGTATGAATAACTTTTATAGATCATTACTTCGGTTCGATGAAGAAAGAATAATGGTTGTCACTGCATTAATAATCAGCATTTTTTTTGCAATTATGTTAAGTTATTTTCTTTTTGTTTACGGGTATACTGGTTGCGGGGGACGCTTCTATAAGAGTTGTCCGATAGGCACTTGTGTCTATGAAAACTATCCAACCAAAGAACCGGTTGGCCGATGTAAAGTAATATTACCGTTCACATCATCAAATTAAATTAAGTCTAAATAAATATGAAATCAAAAGTTACAAAAATTATTTCAACTTGTGTACCAATGCCAGACGAGAATATTGACACAGATCAGATTATACCCGCGCGTTTTTTGAAATCCACAACACGAGAAGGATTTGGAAAAAACTTGTTCCGCGACTGGCGATATGATGCGGCCAATAAACCGATAAAGGACTTCATTCTAAACGATCCAAAATACAAAGGACAAATATTAGTGGCCGGTCGTAACTTCGGCTGCGGCTCGAGTCGAGAACATGCCGCCTGGGCACTGGTTGATTATGGATTTAAAGCCGTTATCTCAAGTTTTTTTGCCGATATTTTTAAGAGCAATGCCTTGAATAACTCACTATTACCCATTCAGATTTCCGAGGATGAATTGCAGCAAATATTTCAGTTCATTAAAAAAGATCCAAAAGTAGAGTTCGTCATCGACTTACAAGGTCAACGACTATCCGCTATGCGCTATCCATTATCTACTAAATTCGAAATCAATGCCTACAAAAAAATGACTATAATGAACGGTTATGATGATATAGAATATTTACGATCAATGCAAAAAAAGACGGAAGAGTTTGAAAGCAATCGGAAAAATGATTATTCAATTGATTATTGATTTATGAAAAAACAAAAAGGAAAGCTGCTACAAGTTGCACATTTAGGTCATCCAATTTTGCGTAAAAAAAGTAAAGAGATTTCTGATACTAAAAATTTTGAAATTCAAACTCTAATAGATGATCTTATTGCTACAGTATTGGAGGTTGATGGGGTAGGCATTTCGGCACCTCAAGTTTACCAGTCCATAAGAATTTTCATTCTCGCTTCTCATCCAAATCCACGATATCCGCATGCACCAAAAATGAAACCGGCTGCAATCATCAATCCAAAAGTTCTTGATATGTCAAAAAGAAAAATAAAAGACTGGGAAGGTTGTTTAAGCATTCCTGAACTTCGCGGATTGATTCCAAGATCAAAATCAGTCGATGTAGAGTTTATGACAAGAGATGGAAAAAAAGTTAGAAAAACTTTTACAGATTTTGTGGCGCGGATTTTTCAGCACGAATATGATCATTTAGAAGGAAAATTATTTATTGATAGAGTTGAAAGTTCGCTGGATTTAATTTCGGAAAAAGAATTTCAGAAGATTATAAAAAAAAGCAAAAAATGATATGAAAAAACATATTGCACTTTTGCCAGGTGACGGAGTCGGACCAGAAGTAACTACAGAAGCTGTCAAAGTGCTTAAGAAAATTGCCGAAAAATTTGACCATGAATTTATTTTTAACGAAGGATTAGTTGGCGGTGCGGCTATTAATAAAACAGGAAATCCGTTCCCCAAAGAAACAGAAGAATTATGTTTAAAATCTGATGCGATCCTTTTTGGAGCTATCGGTGACCCGAAATATGACAATGATCCCTCGGCAAAGGTACGCCCAGAGCAGGGGCTCCTAAAAATGCGGAAAAAGTTGGGGCTGTATGCAAATGTTCGGCCGATTTTTACTTATGAATCGTTGTACAATAAATCTCCTCTTAAAAAAGAAGTAATTAAAAATGTAGATTTTGTCGTTGTACGTGAGCTTACCAGTGGGATTTACTTCGGCAAACCACGTGAAAGGAGAGATAGTGGCAATACAGCGGTTGACACGTGTGTGTATACGCGTTACGAAATAGAGAGAATAACTCATACTGCATTTAAGATTGCTCGAGGAAGAAGAAATAAGGTAACACTTGTTGATAAGTCAAACGTTCTTGAAACTTCAAGATTTTGGCGTGAAATTGTAATTGAAATCGCAAAAAAATATCCTGAAATTGAACTTGATTATTTACTTGTCGACAATGCCGCAATGCAGATCATCAAAAGACCTAGAGATTTTGACGTCATACTTACCGAAAACATGTTCGGGGATATCCTCTCTGACGAAGCATCAGTCATCACCGGTTCAATTGGAATGCTTCCGTCAGCTTCAATCGGCCAGAAGACATCACTTTACGAGCCGATACACGGATCGTATCCAAAGGCGGCTGGAAAAAACACCGCAAATCCGATCGGAACCATTTTGTCTGCAGCCATGATGCTCGAGTATAGTTTTGGAATGTTTGATGAAGCTGAAGCGATAAGAGAAGCTGTAAAGAAAACTCTTGAAGATGGATACGGGACAAAGGATATTGTTAAGGATAATCCGTTGTCTACATCGAAGCTGGGAGCAAAGATTTGCGAGCTAATATGAAAATTATACCTTAAGGGGGAGATTATTATTTGTGTTTAATTTCCTCAAATCCAGTATATTTTTGAAGGACATTTGGTATCTTAACCGATCCATCCTCTTGCTGATAATTCTCAAGAATTGCAATTAAAATCCTTGGTGAGGCAACTGCGGTATTGTTAAATGTGTATACAAATTCAGCTTTTCCTTCCTTTGTTTTATACCGAATATTTAGTCTTCTTGCTTGGAAATCCCCCATAATGCTGTTTGACATTGTTTCTCCATAGGCATTTCTTGACGGCATCCAGGTTTCGATATCGTATTTTTTAAGCTGCGGTTCGCCCATGTCGCCCGTACACATAAGAAGTTGGCGATGGGGAAGTTTTAACTCCTGTAAAATCTCTTCGGCATTGTTCTCAAGTTCTTCATGAATTTTTCTTGCTTCATCTAAATCGTTTTTGGCCAAAATTACCTGCTCGATTTTCCAGAATTCATGAAGTCTATAAAGCCCTTTTGTATCTTTTCCATAAGCCCCAGCCTCTTTTCGGAAGCATGGTGAAAAGCCGACAAAACGTTTCGGAAGATCATTTTCTTGAAGAATCTCACCTGCATGGTAAGCGGTGATAGGAATTTCTGCAGTGCCTGCAAGATACATATCGTCATCATTTAGTTTGTATACATCCTGTTCACTTCCCCAAGGAAAATGTCCAGATCCAACTAAAGTGAATTGTTTGATAATTGATGGTGCTATAAACGGAGTATATCCTTTGTTTGTAAGCTTTTGTAAAACATAAAAGAGTAGGGCTACTTGTAAAATAGCACCTTCATTTTTTAAAAAATATCCTCGGAATCCTGACACTTTTGAACCGCGCTCCAGATCAAAAATATCAAGTTCCATTCCAAGAGTTATATGATCCTTAATCTTAAAGTTAAACTTGGGTAGTTCACCCCATTTTTTCAACTCTTTGTTGCCCGTTGCATCCTTGCCAACAGGTACTTCATCGAGCGGAACATTTGGGACATAAAGCAGAAGATTGTTAAGTCCTTCTTCGATTTTCCTTAATTCTCCTTCTATTTTTTGCAGATCGGATTTTATTTCTTTACCCCTTGATATAGTCTTTTCATCAGGCTTTCCTTTGGAAAAGGCATTACGTTCCTCACGGAGTTTTTGTGATTTTTGAATATGTTCTATGCGCTTTGTATCAAGTTCGAGTATTTTATCGATATCAACTTCTCTATTTTTATTTTTAGCAGCCTCTTTTACTTTGTCCGGATTTTTACGAATGTAGTTTATGTCAAGCATAGCTATTTATCAGTATACAATATCATTCCAATGCAGTTTTGTCCAGTTGTACATATGCAAAGCCTCTTCGAAATTCACGATCCATCCAGTTTCTAAGACTCCTCGATAAACGCGCGATCTAAATATTCCACCTTCATTTTCATAAACCTCCGGATATCCACCGTATTGTTCTATGTTATGAATATAAGCTCGAAGCTGGTCCCGAGCATCAGCAAGGTAAAAAATATTGCCGGTTTTTTGTGAAAGTCTGACAAGTAGTTTTGTATACTCCATGCCCCAGTGACTCCAGATTGCTGTTGATCCGTATTCACGGGCAAAAAGCCTGACTGTATTATGAAGTTGTTTAGGACGCGAATCGAGTTGATATCTCAAGCCAAATGGTTGATCGATATTGTTAAGCTGTACGTACTCTACAGATCTTGTTAAAAGTTTCAGATCTCGCTCGTTTTCAGCATCAAGAAATCCTGTTTGATACGCGATCAGCCAGTCTGACGAGTACCATTTTTCTTCCACTGCTTGCGTGCTTAGTTCTTCCAGAAAATACCCCTCATCTTCAAGCCAAAATTTTTGGATTATCCTGTTTTTCAGTTGATCCAAAAATGTCTGATCTTTTTCAATGATATTTAACTCTTGGGCTAGTGAAATGGTTTTCCAAAAAATGACATTATCGTAAAAGGAGCTAGAACGTTTTACCGAATCTTTGGCCGAAGAAAGTGAAACATCTTTTTTGACAAGACCTGTGTTTTTATCATAGACTTCTTCGAAATAATTGCTAGTCATTTTAGAAAGTTCGCCAGCATAGGTCACAAGAAGTTTTTTAGCAGCAGCTGTAGTTATCAGTTTTTTACCATTAGAAACTGTATATGGATAAATACGTTCAAGCTCACTAGTATTTTGCAAAGATTTGAGACCGTAGAGAATGCTGTAAAGTGTATCCGAAGGCGGTGAGTAAATATTTATCAAAGTGACTGTTTTTCGACTTATCGGAACAATGGTGGTAGATAGCCGATCAGTATTTTGATAGGTTGAAAGAATTAGCGCCAGAGTTTTGAGATAAATTACTTGACGATTTTCCCAATCCTTTGCATTAAGTGCTGTTCGTGGATCAAGAAGAGAATGATAAAAAATCCCAAGCGAACGAGGATATAGCATACTGAAGTGCTCACCTGAAATAAGAAACGCTGCCTCTTCACTAAATCTCTCTTTATGAATATTTTTTATGATCTCATTAAGCTCAAAACCTTTTGTTTTAAGACGAGGGTCTAATCGATTGACGATTATGTGCCAGCCTGATTTAAGCTTTCCCAATGATTCATAAAACGGTCCCGAATGTACATATACCGGTTTTATGTCGTCTATTTTTATTTCATTTCCGGATACGGAAATTTTTATTAGATTGCGATCAAATATTGAAAAGCGTGTAAACGGATTGGTTAAATAAGAAAAAATTCCAAGTATCACAAAAAACGCCATAAGCAAAAAAATAAGTGCACGTTTTCTACGAAGTATGTAGTGCCTGATTTTATTTAAAAATTTCTGCATTTATTATATTATTGCGTCAATCTCAAAACGCTCAAGCCCGACTTCAATGAGCTTTTTTTTCGCATGTTTCCGGCCGCCGAACATTTTGATAAATGCCCTTGCCGTTTCCCGAAGCTCATATGGAAAGATGATCCAGGCATCGATGTTTTGTTTCCAGAAATCCGGAATAGTTTTCGTATGCGGCTTGATGTAAGGTGTCAACGTGTAAATTTTTTTTGGAGATTTTTTTTGAAAGTATTTTTTAGCAACATCAAGCGCCGCGCCTGTGTCCGAAACCTCATCAACTATCAGCAATGTCTTATTTTTAAAATCTGTGGGCGGCTCCTCGGTAATCACAGTCTTTTTTTGTTTTTTCAAGTCTTCGTAGCCGGTGATTGTAATCTGGGAAATGTGGAGATTATCAAGAAGATCCGAGAAAATGCGAGCAACCACAATGCCACCTCTAGAAATTGATACGATTAAATCGATGTTTTTATCTTTTACCTGCGAATAAAGCTCAAGACAGTCTCTTTCAAGTTTGACCCAGGAGAGTTTGTAGAATTTTTGATCTAACATATTTATTCCCACTCCGTGGTACCCGGAGGTTTGTTAGTAATATCATAAAGCACCCGATTTACCTCTGGTATTTCGGTGACGATACGGACACTGATCTTTTCAAGGATTTCATAGGGGATGTGAGAAAAATTACCAGACATGACATCGGTCGATTCAAGAGCTCTTAGTGCGATGGTCTCACCATAAGCTCTGTTGTCGCCCCTTACACCGGTAGTTTTAATTCCCGTCAACACCGCAAGATACTGCCAGAGTCTTTTATGCCAACCCGAAGACTCAATTTCATCTCTGAAAATCTTATCTGCCAGTCTTAGTATTTTCAGTTTTTCTTTTGTTACTTCGCCGATTATTCTGATCGCCAGTCCCGGACCCGGAAACGGTTGTCTATGAACAATAGTTTCAGGTAAGTCAAGTATTTTACCGATCGCCCGAACCTCGTCTTTGTAAAATGTCCGCAGCGGCTCAAGCAGCATCAGGTTCATCCTTTCGGGCAAGCCGCCAACGTTGTGATGGCTTTTTATATTCTTGGCGTATTTTGTACCTGCGCTTTCGATGACATCGGGATAAATAGTTCCCTGAACCAAAAATGTCGCTTTAAGTTTTTTCGCTTCTCTCTCAAAAACATCGATAAAAGTTTTGCCGATGATTTTTCTTTTCTTTTCAGGGTCAACAACGCCTTTCAGATTTATTAAAAATTCATCCCGTGCATCGATTATTTTGACATCCATTTTGTAATTATTTTTAAAAACTTTTTTCAGCTCATCGGTCTCACCCGCACGCATGAGTCCCGAATCAATATAAATTGCAGTAAGTTGTTTACCTGCCGCTTCATGCACCAGAAGGCAGGCGATAGACGAATCAACTCCACCTGAAAGAGCGCCAATTACCTTGGCATTTTTCACGGAATCTTTGATATCAAGAACAATCTTATTCACAAAATCTTTGGTGATCGGTTTTTTTTTGGGAGAAAGACCACAAATCATGGCAAAATTTTTGAGCATCTGCATGCCAAACTGGGTATGGACAACCTCGGGATGAAACTGGATGCCGTACTGTTTTTTTGATTCATCGGCTATCGCAGCATGAGATATGGTTTCGGTTATACCGATTGTTTTAAAACCTTTTGGAGCTTTTGTAACCTCGACTCCATGATTCATCCAGACTTTAAATACTTTCACGTCATTCCGAACTCGTTTCGGAATCCCTTTAGATCCTGAAACAAGACCTCCGAATCGGAGGTCAAGTTCAGGATGACGGAAATCCAATAGAGGAGAATTGTCAATAATTGTCAGGATTGCCGGGCCGTATTCTTTCTTTTTTCCAAGCTTTGCTTCACCTCCAAGCAGGTGAGCCATCAGCTGTTGACCATAACAAATACCTAGGATAGGTTTTCCCAGATCAAAGATTTTTTTATCGATTGTTGGAGCTCCCGGTGCATAAACGTCTCCCGGACCACCGGAGAGAATAATACCTTTGTATTTGATATTTTTAGTTTCTTTGAAGAATTTTTCCGGCTCAATAATTTTAGTTTCTATAGAAAGTTCACGCAGTCTTCTTGAGATAAGGTGGGTTGTTTGAGAACCGAAATCGACGATTATAATCATTAAGTTTGTAAGTTAAAAACTCTTAACTATTATAGTTTTTTCCTCCATTTGTTATCAAAATATCATGAGGGTGACTCTCGGTCAATGATGCATGTGTAATCTGAATAAACTTTCCTTTTTTCTTAAGTTCGCAGATGTTTTTTGCACCAACATAATACATGCCAGATTTTATACCTCCAACTGCTTGATCAACAATATCTTTAAGTTGACCATTGATTGGGACGAGTCCTTCGACGCCTTCGGCAACAAGAACGCGGTCTTTATAACTTTTTCCATGGAACTCTTCTTCGGATTTTATATTTGCACCATTTTGCATGGCGGCAACCGAACCCATGCCACGGTAGGATTTGAATTTATAAGTATTTTTTCCTTTTTTAAAAATACTTTTAAATCTGGACGGTACTTGTTCTTGAGTAAGTTCCACAATTTCACCGGGTGCTTCGGAACATGATGCAAAGTAGCTACCCATCATGACAGAGCTTGCTCCGGCGGCCAGTGCTTTGACGATGTCACCGGAATATTGTATACCGCCATCGGCAATTATCGGTACGTTTGCAAGCCGAGCTGCTTTGACAGTTTCAAATATTGCAGTGATTTGAGGTACACCCATGCCGGAGATAATTCGAGTGGTGCAGATTGCTCCCGGTCCCATGCCCACCCGCAACCCGTCGACGCCTGCGTCGATCAGCGCTTTTGCACCATCATATGTTGCGACATTGCCACCGATCACTTGAAGATCAAGGTACTGCTTTTTAAGGAATTTTATTGTTTCAATAATATAATCTGCGTATCCATGCGCGGAGTCAACTACTATTACATCCACTCCGGCTTCGACCAGGGATTTTGCCCTATCATATGACCCGCTACTTGCCCCAATAGCCGCACCAACAATCAAACCTTCGTTCTTAACTTTTTTTACCTCTTGAGATTGTTTTTCAACAGTTAGATTTCTATGAATTATACCTATCCCCCCTATGCGAGCAAGAGCGATAGCCAGATCCGATCCCGTCACCGTGTCCATTGGTGCAGATACCAATGGTATCTTCAGATTTATTTTTTTTGTCAGTTTTGTTGAAAGATCTATCGTATCACGTTTAAAATCACTGTATCCCGGTAGCAAAAGAACATCGTCGTAGGTTATGCCTTTTCCGATAATTTTGTCAGAAATTTTTTCTTGATTGTACATAAGTTTTTATAGATATAAATTACTTTCATTCACTTTCATAGGTATAAATGTCGACTCAAATCCCCAACTGACTATCTGTTTTATTTGTTTTTCATCCAACATCTTTTTTTCAAGGATATATTCATATTGGCTTCGCAAGTGACCATTTTCTATAGTTTCGGGCCAATCAGAGTTCAATGTAAATCGTACACCATTTTCGTAAAAAGTTTTGAGAATAAATTCGAGTTCCGTATCGTCTTTGACAGCCTTTGTCATAAGGTTGCTCAAAGGACAGACCTCAAGAGTGATTTGTCGTTTAGCAAGTTCTGCCATCAATTTTTTATCATAAGCCGCTTTCACGCCGTGACCGATGCGTTCAGGATTGATTGATTCAATACATTCCCAAACATCGTTGGTGTCATCGGTTTCGCCGGAGTGGGCGGTAACCTTTAGGCCATGCTTGCGAGCTTTTTCTACGAGGATAGTGTAATCCTTGAAGTGAAATCCTTCTTTATTGTAGTTTGCGAAATCTATAGCCACCACGCCGCGTGACCTATATTTTATAGCTTTTTCAACAATGATCTGGTTTTGTTCAAAAGTAAACTGTCTGTCGAGACAAAATATAAGGCCGGCGCGAAGTTTCGGAAACTCAAGAAGCGCTCTTTCCATACCGCGGATCATGGCCATGATGGCGTGATCAAGGTCGACGCGGCCCTCGCGATTGTGTTTCATCGGGTTGCCTCGTAGTTCATAAAGAGTGATATTGTTTGAACGATAGGCTCCACTGAAAATTTCATAAACACCTTTTTCAAGGGCGATAGCTCCGGCTGCAAGTTTATTAAAAATCGGATGATAGATATTATCGAGATATTCCTTCAGTGTCATTTTGCGCTGCGGTGAAAGCACGACGTGTTTGACAAACTCATGATAATCGCGTTTTGGAAGTTTGTAACCTTCGGAGTTAGCAATATGCCAGTAAACGTAGGGCGCAATCGAAGAACTGATATGTGCATGAAGTTCGGGAAGCTGTTGTAAACTATCTTGTGTCTCCATATACAATTATACTTATTATAGTCTAAAATACAACTTTAGATTTCTGATTAATGATTTTTTGATTTCCCAAACAGTTTTAATTATGCAAGAATCTTTTTTAAAAAAAATAAACACAAAAAACGGAAAAGAGGCGACGATCAGATATCCGACTTTAGATGACGTTATTGAGATGACACAGTACATAAACGATATCTCCCGCGAAGATACTTATATTACTTTTTCCGGCGAGCAGATCACACTCGATGAAGAAAAAATTTATTTGTTAGATTTGCTCAAGCGCATCGAAAACGGCGATGCTGTCAATTTATTATGCGTAATTAATGGAAAGATCGTGGGGATCACTGGCATAGAACGCAAGATTTCGGCAAGGCGACGAGGAAGTCATATAGGTATTTATGGCATCTCCGTAAAAAAGGAATATAGGGGATATGGGGTCGGACTCGAGCTTTCGAAATCGGTCATAGAAGAGGCGCGAAAAAGGATGGCGGGACTGAAGATAATCACACTTAGCGTTTACAAACCAAATGAGATCGCATTTTCCATGTATAAAAAATTGGGCTTTGTAGAATATGGGGTTTTACCTCAAGGCATATCGTTTCATGGAGAGTTTGTCGACGAAGTGGAGATGTATCTTTCAGTAATTTAATTTATAGTAAAGATATGGATCCAGAACCAATAGAACCAAAGAATACACAGTGGAAAAGGTTGATGAATAGGAATGTTATTATCGCTGTTGTGTTGGCGCTTTTCTATGGTGGGAGTTTATTTTTCTTAGGAGTTCAGATCGGCCAACAAAAAGCACGCGACAGTTTTTTAGTTCCCATAAATACCTTTACAGATGTCAATCCTAAACCATCTGATTGGATAGCTAAAAAAGACGACGAATTAATTGTTGATTCAAGCAATGAACCAACTCCTTTTGAATTAAAGCCCCACCTTGAACCAGGAATGAGGATGATCTTTCCTGAGATTGGTGCCTCATTTATTTCACCGGATAAGTTGCAAATCGATTCACGGGATACAAAACGTATTAGTTTCCTCTATTCATCAGATGGAAAATCAGAGTTTGTAGAAACTTATAGTATTACTATTGATCGAGTAACCAAAGAAGAAACCATAGATCTTGAAACATTCTCTCAAAAATTGGTTTGTCCAGATGGAAAAATAATATTCATTTGTAATAGTCCTTCAGAAGAAATTGTGCATATGGGGAAAACTGAATGCATGCAAAAAACATATCAAACCTGTATTTCAGATCTCAAAAAAGCCACCAAACCAATTTCTAACACGTTCGGTACAGGTATCATGTTTGAAAATAACCCCTACGAGCAGTCAGTATTTCAAGTAATCTTCGAGATAAACCCAACAGAGCTATTTATTTTTTCCACTTCAGGAATAAATGCAGGAGATGATGTTTCAGAGAAAGGGAAAGCAACGATATTGGAGATCCTATCTTCTCTGGAGCTTGTGAAGTAGCCAGGCTACTTCTTCAATTCTTCCATCTTCGCAAACACTTCAATTAGTTTGGCGGCATGATCTTTCAATTCTATTCCCAGTCCTTCGACGCCGATCATGATCTCGGCACGATCGATTTTGGCAGCAAAGGCCTTGTCTTTGAATTTTTTTATGGCTGATTTTGCTTCCATGCCCGCAAATTTTGTCGGTCTCATGAGTGAATAAGCATACAAAAGTCCCGACATCTCGTCGCAAGCAATGAGTGCAAAATCCATTTGAGTTTTTGGAGGAGTGTCTGTTCTTTTTGAGCCAAAAGCATGTGCTGATATTGTATCGATGAATTCTTGAGGATAAGCCCAATCTTTAAACCAGATCAAAGATCTTTTCGGGTGTTCGTCTGGAAACTCAAAATAATCAAGATCATGGAGTATTCCAGTTATGTACCATAGATCTTCATTTTCTCCGAACTCTTTTGCATACATTGCCATTGCCGCAGCAACCATTTTGGCATGTATTATTTGGTATGGCTCTTTCACGCGTGCCTCAAGTTTTTTTAAAGCTTCCTCACGAGTCGGAAGTCCGTTTACAGGTTTGCTGTTATCGGTTTTTTGTACCTTTTTTGTTGCGTGGCCAAATTTTACTTTGTCCTTATAAATTTTTTTTGTAACTTCCTCAACTTCGCTTCGCATTTGAGGGAAAAGAGTACCTTCACGTGCCGTTATATTTTCCAAAGCCCAAAAAACCCTTTCACTATGTCCGTAACCACACGTTGGTGGCATACCGTATTCAAGCATTTCTACATAATCGATATCAAGCATCTGCGCTTCTTCATCACCCATATCGCGTAGTTTTTGCTGTTCTAAAAATCGCGAAAGCTGGTCCGCGGGGTCATTTAACTCGGAGTAACCATTTCCAAGTTCCGAACCTGCAATGATTATCTGAAAACGTTGAGTAAGTTCTGGTCTCTCGGGCAGAGATTTTGCAAGCGGCGAGATAAACTGTGGTTGATTTATCAGAAATGCCGGGCCGGCGACATTTTTGCGGATTGTTTTCCATAAGTTATCAATAATTCTGTTTTTATTGATCATGCCGGGAAGCTCAACACCCTGTTTTTTCAGAACCTCAAGCATTTTTCCTTCAGAATCTTTGAAAATATCAATGCCATATTTTTCTTTAATGACATTTATGTAGTCAATTTCTTCCCAATCAGAAGCTAAATCAAAAGTGTGTCCTTTTGTGGTAAATTTTGTTTTACCATATACTTTTTTGGCTATTTCGCGAAACATTTCTTTGATAAGCTCCATGCCGTCACGATAGTTTGCATAAGCACAGTACCATTCAAGTTGGTAAAATTCCTGTAAGTGTTCATCGCTCAATCCTTCATTTCTGAAGTTTGGGCCAAGAGTAAATATTTTTTCAAAACCCGCACCAATTAGTCGTTTTTGATAAAGTTCTGTCGAAATTCGCAGGAAAAAATCCTGATCAAGCGCATTATGATGCGTGGTAAATGGGCGGGCGTCGGCGCCTCCTGTGACGTGTTCAAGAACCGGAGTTTCAACCTCGATAAATCCTTTTTTCATCATAAATTCACGGCTGACCTGCCAGAATTTTGCCTTTCTTTCAAATAGTTTTTTTCTGTCATGATTTACTGTAAAATCTACATAGCGTCTTCTAAACTGCTGTTCTTTATCTTCAAATTTAATCGGAAAAGGTCGCA
>MFZZ01000020.1:47503-52104 GCA_001789555.1 Candidatus Roizmanbacteria bacterium RIFCSPHIGHO2_12_FULL_38_13 | reverse complement strand
TTCAAGTATTTTATTATTAAACCCATCTCAACTTTTTTCAAGATTTATTTTCGCCACAAGGGCTTCATGGATGGCTTTCCCGGATTTGTCTGGGCTCTTTTTTCCTCGCTTCGTTACCTGGTGATTTATGTAAAAATTTGGCAAAAAAGTCAGCATGAATCTTTGTAAGTATTCTAAGGCTCTTCTAATTTTTGCCTTGAGTTTACTTATAATCTCTCGTTTCATTTTACTTGACAGATCGGCAAGGTTTATCTGGGATGAAACCGATGATTTACGTCGCATGAAGGAGATATACGAAAATCGACGTCTCACTCTGGTTGGACCGATCTCCGGGAACAATATCAATATTTATGGCTCTCTGTCATATTATATGCTTATGCCTTTTGCGGTCGCATATGATTTCGATCCGATTGGACCTGTTGTTGGGACAGCTACTTATAGTGTGATTATAATTTTGCTTTTGTCATTTCTTTTATCAAAAAAATATTCCTGGCAGTATCCGTTTGCGATATTATTTCTTGCCGCAGTATTTCCATTGGTGCAATCTGGGCGCTGGGCGTGGAATCCGCATTATATCCCGTTTTGGCAAGTCCTTTCGCTCACATTGTTGATTATTAATTACAAAAATAAGTCACGGTATTTGTGGGTTTTAGCCGGGCTTTTGCAAGGACTGTCGATTCATAACCATTGGTACGCTTTTTTTAGTGTTGTCGGATTCTCCATTGCTTTGTTTATTTTATTTTTACGTGAGAAAAGGCTACGGCAGTTCTGGTTTTTTGTCAGCGGAGTTTTATTAGCAATTCTTCCATTTGTGGTTTTTGATATCATGCGTCCTCCTGGTTTGTTTATCTCTCGATTTTTATACTTTAGTCCGGTCGTCCAAAACGAGTCGGGATTCAATATTTTGAACGTACTGCAAAGAATTTTTACTTTACCGTATCAGTTTCTGTATTATTTTTTCCAAAATCATATATTGACGATATTATTTATTCCGATTTTTCTGTTTTATTTAGTGAAAGTAATAAGAGGGGAATCTTTATTCAAAAAACTGTTACTAATACCGATTGCAGCTCAAATTATTGGGTTATCCATAATTTCTACGCAAGTATTTGATCATTACTTTATTTCCGCAGTCATATTTTTCATTTTATTTCTCGCTATTCCGGATGAAAAATTAAAATTTTCAAAAAACCATATTTTACTTCTTTTAATCTTTATTATGCTAAGTATCCCTGCAGATATATATGAAGTTACAAAAAACGAATGGGATACCAATATAAAACGCTCAAAAGCTATTACAGATATTTTAGCTGAAAACATTGAAGTGCAACGTTGTAACGTCATAGCAATTGCGAGCAAAGATTCCGGAATCACGGCAAAACGATATCGAGACATGCTTGCTTTGCGCGATGTATACATAATGGGCCACGAAGAGTACCGAGATTACGAGTGCCTTTTTGTCGTATCTACAAGTGATTTGAATACAATAAAAAAAGATCCAGTATATGAGCTGGATTTAGTTCGCAATATCAGCCCGGTTAAGGTCTGGAACGTGGAAGGTGATTGGAAAGTATATAAGTTTGTGGTCGATTGAGACAATTAAATTATTGGAAACAGGTCGATAAGATAACAAAAAAAAGACATGAATTATGGAGCGATCATCATGAGTGCAAAACTGCTTTTGATTGGCATAATTGAAAAATAATATGACAGAAGTATCAGAGGTTTTAACAAATAACAGTCCGGAGCTAATATTGAGCCAGGAGGCACAAAAGTTTTCAGGTAACTTTTGGCAAGAAATCATACATCAACATCCAAGGGATATAACTGTACATCAGACAGATTTGGCCCACCACGATTTTTTAAAAGAAACATTGAAGCAAAATCCATCTTTATTTGCAAATAGTTTAAACGGCAAATTGCATGATTTACAAAGATCGCTTAATCTACAAAATGAAGGTGAGGTCAAACCTAATCCAGTGACCAATTTATTAGCAGCAAATGGAGCAAATAGACAGGATCTTGTCTGGTTTATCGAAGAAGTTGAAAGAGTAGTGAGAGATGGTACCGGTATTACACGTCCACCACGTGGCGAAGTTAACAGTCTATTTGATGTATTTCTTAATGGTTTTTATAGAGAGTTTCACAAAGATGACGATGATGAGCGGTGGCGTTTTTCCGATGCTACACGTGAGTCAATGAGAAACATTCTTTATTTTGTTCAAGAAGCAGCCGAACATACCATGGTACAAAATGAAATAAATAAGCACAATAATTACTTGCAACCTTTAAAGCAATTTGCACATTTTTTAAGAATTCAACTTAAGTCTGTAAAGCCGCCAATCACAGAGGAGAAAAGGCAAGAACTGATCAGAAAGGGTAGATTTAGCCCAACACGCGACATGCTACCCGATCATGGAGTCTCATCTGCTGATATACCATGGAAACCTGCAAGGATTAAGGGGAGAAATGTGACGCCAGTAGATAAAGATGATGATGCAACGCTTTATTGAGTCTAGACTCCTACTTTAAACTCGACCACCTCATCATCTTTCATCACATAATCTTTCCCGACACTTTGCACTTTGCCAAGTTCGCGCGCCTTGACCCAGCCGTCAAGCTCAACAAAGTCTTTGAAGGGAACGATATCTGCCTTGATAAAGTGTTTTTCGAAATCAGTATGAATTACGCCGGCAGCTTGGGGAGCGAGTGTGCCTTTTGTGATTGTCCAGGCTCGGACTTCCCCTCGTCTTTCAGAAGCTTTAGCAGAGGAGGATTTTTCTCCCGCCGTCAGAAAAGAGATCAAACCCAAAGTAGAGTAGGCGGTTTTGATGAGACGATTTAAACCGGTTTCTTCAAGTCCGTATTCTTTAAGATAAGCTTTTTGGTCTTCTTCAGAAAGTGCGAGTACATCGTTTTCCAGTTTGGCATTTAGGTAGATATAGGACGGATCGTCATCCCGATGAAGATCGGGATCCCTTTTAGATCCTGAAACGAGTTCAGGATGACGGTCAAGTTGGTTAAAAATTTCCTCAATTTTCTTTTTCGTTTCATTCATATTGCTAAGTTGATTTTCGGAAACATTAAATACATATATGACGGGCTTCATGGTCAAAAGGTTTAATTGCTTTACGGCTGCCTTCTCCTCATCGTCGAGCTGCACATTTCGTGCCATAATCCCTTCATCCATTTTCTTTTCCATTTTTTGTACAATTTCATATAAAAATATCTCTTCTTTTGAAGCTTTTCCTTTAGGCTCATGTTGTTTACTTAGGGTCGCCATATCAGCCAGTATGAGTTCGGTTTCAACAGTTTGGATGTCGGAAACAGGATCCACTTTATTTGATACATGTATTATCCCCGGATCTTCAAAAAGCCTCACGACATGGGCAATAGCGGCGACTTCTCGAATATGCGACAGAAATTTATTGCCAAGCCCTTCACCCTTGGAAGCACCTTTTACCAAACCAGCAATATCATAAAACTCTACAGCGGCAGGAACGATTGAGGGTCTTTGTGTCATCCCGGACTCCGATCCGGGATCTCCTCCAGCAATAATATTGGCAAGCACGGGAAGTCGATCGTCGGGCACCTCAACGACTCCGACATTAGGTTCAATTGTGGCAAAAGGATAATTGGCTGCATATGCTACCGTCTTTTTCAGGAGAGCGTTGAATAGGGTGGATTTGCCGACATTAGGCATGCCGGCGATACCGATAGAGAGGTTCATACGGGATAGTATAGCATCTTAAAATTAAATAAATACCTCTTGACTTGTTTCAGTTAATGTTTAATAATGAACATTAAATGAAATATATCCAATTCAGGGACACGATAAAGAATAAAGGGCTTATTATTTTCTCAAAAGATGATATTGCTCCGTTGTTTGATCTCACCAGAGAGGGGCTCACCAGTCAGTTGCGACGATACAAACTGAAGGGGTATCTACGGAATCCAAGAAGAGGAGTATTTTATCTCACGGAAAACCCTCCAGATCATTATTATCTTGCCTATAAAATATATAATCCCTCCTATATCAGTTTTGAATCGGCGCTTTCTTATTACAGTATTATTCCTGAAGTAGTCTATGCAATTACTTCCGCAACCACCAAGTCGACACGGACATTTCTTGCTGACGGCATAAATTTTACCTATACTAAAATTAAAAGTCCAGCGTTTATCGGTTTTATCAAAAAAGATCATTATCTCATAGCCCATCCGGAAAAGGCATTGGTAGATTATATGTACCTAGTAGCATTAGGTAAAAAAAAGATGAATGACAGATTAAATATATCAAGTCTGGATAGAGAGAAGGTCAATCGTTATACAGCCTCGTTTGATCATCAATTACTCAATACTCGGATATGGCAACTCTTCAAGAGCTCAAAAAACAAGCAATAAAACATCAAATTCAACCCCAGCATATATATCGGGAATATTGTCAGCACGTGTTCTTGTCATTTTTGTATCAGCAAAAAAATGGCTAAAGGATTATTATTTAAAGGAGGCACTGCTTTGAAAATCGTCTTTAACTCTCCCCGATATTCAGAAGACCTTGACTTTTCTATTGTAGATCTCACAAATAAAGAGATAGAAGATAT
>MFZZ01000020.1:47264-47470 GCA_001789555.1 Candidatus Roizmanbacteria bacterium RIFCSPHIGHO2_12_FULL_38_13 | reverse complement strand
GATGGTAGATGTTCTTTTTCAGCTTGAAAAGATGAATCTCCAAACAGGTATCAAAGAGTCGAAAGAGACGAGCGGCGGCTATCTGGCCGATTTGAGGGTTCGTATGGAGGGAGAGTCGATAGGTATTGCGATACAGGCTTCACGGCGCAAGATCAAGGATAGAAAGCCGGATGTAACACTCATCGAAAACAGCTACATTCCTCCCG
>MFZZ01000020.1:27298-47243 GCA_001789555.1 Candidatus Roizmanbacteria bacterium RIFCSPHIGHO2_12_FULL_38_13 | reverse complement strand
CGGGATTTTAAACAAAACCTTCTACAGGAGATACAATGGTTTATCTGATTGTCCTGATTGTGTTTTATTGTGACTACGAGAATACATCTAACCAACTCTTTCGAGCATCTTCCTTGCTTTCCGTTGAGGAGGTAGGGGAATAGTGAGCACAGAACAGGTCGTGTTATGTTCACGCCATACCGATAGAGAGGTTCATGAGAGTTATTATAACAATGAGATCATTAAAATGTAACGTTCTAGTGTATTTGTAGACAAGTATATTATAATTTCGATCTAATCAATAATGACAGAAAGTAATAAAGATCAACTACCAAAATCAGCTCTTCGAACTTTAGAGAGTATTGAGCCAAAGTCTTTTCATACATTGCCCTATAAAGATCAGTTGGTTGTCGTAAATAATACGACCATAGATATTGATCAAACAACGGAACTGTTTGAGCCATTATCTCTTTCAAGAATAGATGAAGAAGAATTAGCAGCAATTCAGCTACTAGTATCTAGTAATGACCTCGTTGGTCCTTTTTCTGCAACGTTTTTTGAAGGGCAATCTGCTTGGAGTAAGTATCTCTATTACACCTCGCCACAAATTACGCAGGCGTTTCAGTTAACTGCGGAAAGAGAATTGTGGTGGAAATATATGGCGTTATCTGACTATGACCCTCATAGACTAGGTGAAGTTGTACATGCGATTAATCTTATATTAGAGGGTATGATGCCTTCAACCGACCTACCTCGATCACTTTCACCAGGTAAAACAATTCCAGCTTATAGAGACGCAGTACATTTAGTTGGTGAGGAGAAAGTTGGGAAGTCGCTTTTTGTGGGAGCTTTTTCAGTTAAAAGCGTTGAAGGAATATGGGGAATTTCTAAGTATTTAACTCCTGAAGAAGATTCTATGGAAATAATCGATGTTGATGGCGCTTTGAGTGCCAAAGCTGCAAAACATTATGGGATTCCATTTTCGTATGTAGACGGAATGGAAACAAATTTCCAAGCGGCTTCATATGATAGTGTTTTTACAAATAATCTAACTCCTGCTTTACCAGCATATACATATATCGGCCCTTATGAAGCTAGAACGAAATTTTTAAGGGAAATGAGAAGAATAATACGTCCAAGTGGTTCTCTTATTATGGTCGAACCACCCTTTTTTGACGTAGAAAATGAAGATGAAATTACAGAAGAGCTACGTAAATTAGATATCGATAGTGTGAGAAAAGAAATGTTGAAAATAGGGTTTAATAGAGTAGAAGTAACGCCATTAAAAATGTTTTCTTTACAAAATGATGTAGATGAGTTTTTACAAACTGGGAACTTTGACGAAAGTAAAGTTGTGGTGGAAAATGCAATACAATCTCCCAGTTTAATTGTAGGATTCTAAATTAATATAATTTTCTTATTAGGTAGTAATGCCCTGAATATACTGGTTTGCCTGTTCTGTGGTGTTAGCTGCGCGAATTACATATAATGTAGGATCCTTAGGATCTTCACCAAATTGTAAAGTAGCAACTTCATTGTCCAAAAGGCCTAAAGTTTTTGCAATATCTCCCTCTCGGGCCATAGGAACAAGTTCATTAGTTTCAGGATATCTTCTACTTCCTCGTAATAATCTTACACAAGCACCGGATTTATCTTCGTAAAATGTTGTGACTAATGCTTGGTTCATATTAGCCCGTGCGATATGGAAAGCCCACAGTTTAGCACGAGGCATATGGATATTAACACCATCTTTGCCTCTTTGATAGTTTGGACCAACTTCCGGAAAGGCTTGTGCTTGATCTATTACAACACAAATGTCAGTATTTGGAATTGCCAGAGGACGACCAATTAACGCCGCTGTTAATTGAAATACATCTTGTTCTTCAAAAAAACGACGGGTTTGTTCTTCGGGTGTAAGTACTAATTCATCGGGAGATGCATAAGCATCAGGAAGTTGAGGTAATGGTTTTGGTTCGGGTGAAAGTATTTCTGCCATAATTATTTATGATTATTAAATACTCTTTTTTTAACCTCTTTAAGTACTAAAAGTATTGTATGCTCTCTTTTTTGTCGTATTCCAATTTCGTTAAGAATTATAGCACATAATTCTTCCGCTTGTTCCCAACTATAACCAGTAAGCTCCATAACTGGCCTTAAAAGATTGGTTCTATAATAGTGATAATCTGCTTTTGTTTCTCCTTTTATAACTTCTAAAGGACTAGTTTCCTTAACATTTTGCATATTTCCATCGACATGACCATCTCCAGAAGATGGTAGTGTAGGATTATCTATAAATTTATCTTTATAAGTGATAACTTTTATTTGCTTCTGATTATTGACAATTTCATACTGGTCAAATTGTATTTCAAGATCAGGTAACGGATAGTCCTTCCCGGCAACTTTTACTGACTTTTCTTTCCTTTTTTTCTTTTTACCATAACTAATCCATTTTCCATTTTCATCAGCAAACTCCAAGTTTTGTAACGAAAGGTTTTCCAGATTTATTTGGTCAATTTTTTTTGCAACTATACACCAGCCGAGTCTTTTACTCACTCCCATTTTATTTCGTCCAAAACTCATTCCGCTTAGTTCTCGATCAACTTGAAAGCCAAAATGTTGCTCAAGTGCCAGAATAAAATTTTCAAACGTTTTTTCGTCAAAGGATTTCTCGGAAACAGTTAAAACAAAAAGACCATCAAGCTTAAGAACTCTATGAATTTGACTTAGTATTTTAACTCGTTCTGACGATTCAGGTGAATCAGGACTAGTACCATTTAATTTCGACCATGGAAGAGTAAAAGCACAGTTGACAAAATTATAATTGTTTGATGGACAAATATCTTCAGAAAGTAAAGAAGCTTTAGCTACAATTTTCCGTCCACCGTACCTGCTTGCGAGTCCCCATCCTGCTTCCATCATATATGGATTCATATCAACATTGTCAATTCCTTTCTTCAATTTACGCTGTAATAACAACGTTCCTGCACCGATATCTAATACATTACTATTGGCCTCGATAAAATATTTAGCAAGGAACGCAATTAATTCAGCGTTATATCCAGTAGTAGAGAATTCATCCTTTCCATTTTTGAAAAAAAGATCTGCAAAGAGTTGCCCTTGTATCTTTTCAGGATGAAGAGGGCTTGGTTTATTATTAAACACCTCTGTTTCTTCTTCACCAGCAGATTTAATAAAACTAAGTACATCTCGAAGATATCTTGACTCTGGAGATTGTAAACGAATTTTATTACCAACCCTTTTAGAATCAAAAAATGTTTGCTCATCTGCTGATAATACAATACCAGATAAGGCCATTCGGGATAATAGATAGGTGTAATATACTGCTTCAGCTTTACCTTGATCTAATAGATCTTTGACTTGGAATATTTGTAAATCGGCCGGAACCAGCTGTCCCCATCTATTAGAACGCCCATGTATCTGTCTAAGCTGTTGATCATGATAAGGAGGAGCTAGTAATATTTTCCTTACTTTGCTGATTCTGGTACCACCTTGTTCTTCGGTTATATTTAAGGTAAAGTCTCGACTTTGATAAGCGGCCTCTAATGTGGCAAGAAGTTCAGTATCAGGATCATTTGTCCACATGACTATTGCATTGTCGCGAGCTCTACCAACAGTTACATTTCCATCGATAATTATCATCTTTTTACCATATGTAGATACCCATTCGTCTAACAGTTTAATTAAAGCAGTGTCATTAATGACACTTAATTCATATGGGGCGTACAAGGCAGTTTTTTGTCCATTTTCGATCTGAACAAGACGCTGATGTACATCTCTCGTTCTTCCTTGTTTCCGTGAAGGAGAAACAATAAATAGCTTCTCTCTTGTTTGTTTACCGTCATTATCTATTTGAGGAGTAAGAGATTCTTCAACCATTTTTTTTATAACTGAGTACTTTGTTGAAAGACCATGTGGTTGCCAAAATTTACGCAGTTCTATTAAACTTTCATCTGTAGCATCTCTTGTAAGCTCATCAACCAGCGTATCGATACCATTTTCTAATAAATCGCTAAAAAAACACCCTAGTACCATATCTCCAAAACCCAGTTCTACCAATTTACTGGCGCTTAAATAATCTTGAGAATTATGTGGTTCAGTAATGTCACGAAGTACTTTCCATTCTTGCACTACTTGTTTCAGTCGGTCCATTGTTTGATCCAAATCAAAGGGTGGAATCCTGTCTTTGGCAAAGTGACGAACTTCCGCTTTGACAAGCAGAGGATTACATAAACTATCTTCAAGTACTCGAATTTTAGTTAGTGAATCGATAGGGACTTCATTTGCAATAAATGTATATAGATATTCTTCAAAAGGGGAGATTTCTAGAGGTATAATCTCGTAACTATAGTCTTGTACTCCTGTTGCTTGCTCCCAACGAAACATTTTTTTTTCTCCAATAAGAGTGTAGAAAGCCAGATCAGGCCTATTTAAATGTGTATCACTAAATGTTTTTTTAGATTTTGTAGATTCTGTTTGTGAGATTGCATATTCGTCGGGATACAGAATGCCCATAGTTGTGTTCATATTAGATAATTTGCTGCGAATAGGTGTAGCGGTGAGACCTATCACCGGGGCAGATTCAAGCTGTTTTCTTTCTTTTTTCTTATAATTTTCTCTTATTTTTTCAAGTAAACGTATAGTTGTTTTAGTAGAAACATTTTTAGGCCTGCTTAAATTATCAATTTCATCAATAATTGCACCCTCAATATTAGTTTGTTCAACAAGAGCTGTGAGAGATGAATTTAGTTTTGGATCGTGATCGGTAAGTCCAAGAAGTTCTTGACTTATGACAATATATTTTTTGCCTGACTTAATAGCTTTTTCAATATCTGTGGCTCCATCTATAATAAATATATTCCCTGGAGATTGAAATAACTTTTGGTCTTCAATTGCCCATGTAGCTTTACCACTGGCGGGAGCAATGACTAAAACTTTTTCTGCATCGGTATTTTCTAATGCTCCATATGCGGCTCCGGTCTTACCCATTCCAGGTGCAGCTGTTAGAAGTCGTGTACTGTATTGCAAAAAATCATACCAAAATGCCATTTGTTCAAACGACGGAAATTGTTTTTCCTGATCTTTTAAAAGAATAGTACTTTTAAAATCTCCACGATAAGGATGGGTAGCGATATTCCAAAATCTATTAGAAAGTTTTAGCAAGAAATTTCTTTTATCTGGATCTTGAGTCGTTTCCGCGATACCTTCGATATTTAAAATACCATTATTAATTCCAAGATCGGTAATACTTTGCATGAGACGAGCCTCGATGTAATGATCTACAAGGTGCATCTTTATTTTTCGTGGGTCGGCAAACACTCTATTAGGCACACGATCAAGCATATCTGTGATCGATAACTCTTTTCTGGCCCTTTTACTAGAAAGTACTCCTAAATATTCACGCATCAGACTTCTTGTTGTCCACCCTCTCAATTCTTCGACTTTTTTCGCATCAGAAATATCGGTAAATAAATCTACGGTCATTAGTTGACCTAAAACTTCAATCGGCCATCCCGCTTCTAGAAGATCCTGAAAATTTTCTCTTCGGTGAAGTTCGTCTCTAATAAATCGTTCTGCTGTATCGTTATCCATTGATTGATGAGAGTAAACTCCCTTTTGTATGAGAAGGAAATGTAATCTGTCACGGAGTAATGTAGAAATTTCTATGTATCGTTCAGGAACTTCTTTATGAACTAAAAATTTTTGTAATAAAAATTTAGGATCGGGGAAACGACCGTCTATAACAAGATCCCGAGCCAAACGATATTTATCGATAAGTAGATCACTTGCCATATAGTTATGTTCAAACTCTTGTCGTTTTATAAGGTCTGTATACATTGCCGCCACAGTATCTACTGCTGTTGTAGGGATTGATCGGAAATTAAAATCCCTAAGTCGTGGATCTTGCCATTCTGGAAATTGTTGTTCAGGGCTTGCCATATGATTATTCACCTAATAAATTTTGTAACCATTCGTTGGCTGCTTCAGTAGTATCTTGGTCAGCTTGCTCAAACTTTTTTGATAATGTTGATGGATCTCTATATTTATTTGCTTTGATAAAATCGATATTAGATATCCATAATTCAGGATATGCTATCTGTAGGACCTGTAACAAAGTTAGTTTAGTTGTAGCGAACATACCGCCAAAATATTCAATCAATTCCTCTTTTCTTAAATTAAGTATTTTCGATTTAAAATTTTCATCTTGTTGAGAAAGTCCCAGTTGTTCTTCAACAAACCATTTTATTGCACTTCTTACGTTTTCGAATTCATTTTCTGCCCAAAAACCCCTAGGAACTACACCCAATTCCCAGGGTTGTAATTCAAGATAAGGATAGATGGTATTTATTACTTTAATTAAAGAGGCGTTAAACAATTTTGTAAAAGGTGTATTGGTCCCACTTTGCAAAAGATCTGACCGTTTTAATGCCCTAATCTTAGTAGCAAATTCTGGATCATTTGGAGATATACCTAGCTCAATTTCAATTCTATGTCGTATTACTTCTATAGCCTTCTTGAGTCCAGCATCACCTTCCCAAGTTCCCGCTGGTACTCTAGCGAAGTCATCAATTGTCAAACCTAGCTCTTCATAAGCAAAAATAATAGCTTTAATATGCGATTTGAATGAAGGAGCATTCAGTAAGGGGAAAAGACCGGCTTGTGAGAAAGTTCTTGCAGTAACAAGTCTTAGTTTATCTTTAAAATCTGGATCTTCAGGCGATATACCTAATCTTTCTTCGATCAGCCATTTAACCGCTTGTTTTATAGTATTTTCTCCCTCTTTTCCACTCCATCGAACCCCATGCAAGAATTCCCAGGGTTGTAATTTGAGTTCAGGATACGTATCAATAACAGCTCCGCTTCGATATCTATATCCTGCCTTTTTTATCATACTTCGTATTCCAAAACGATTTAAAGAATTAATACGAACTTTGAGTAAGCCTTCTCTAAATAAATTAGGCTCAGTTTTATCGAGATTGAGATATGTCTCATAAAACCACCGGATTGTGGTAATTAATAACCCTTCACTGTAAAAACCACTTGGAGTCTTGTGAAATTCCCAACTCCTTAAATCAGATCCAGGATAACTAGCCTGTATAATTGAGGCAAAATGAGAAAATTCATTATTGAAACGACTGAATATCCAATTAAATCCAATCTGTGAAAAATCTTGAGCGTGAAGTTTTAAAAGCATGTCTCTTGGATTAAAGTCTTGATCGGTACTGGATTCTTGTCTTCTTTGTATTTCTTTATCAAGTCTATGACGAAAAACAACAATACAATCATCTTTAGATTTTATATTTAGCGTTCTTCGTAGTCCACCACGATCATATTCCTCAATAAGATTCCGACCTCTTTCAGATTCAAGTAATCCTCGAATCCTTTCTTCTTCACTCTGTAATTGCAATAATCTTTCATCCTCTTGTAGCTGTTGTTGAGCCCATAATTTTTTAATACCTTCAACTTCGTCATTCGAAAATATAGGCTGGAAGGTTAGAGCAAACTCATCAGGGTTTTCTTGATCCATTTGTGTACTAGTTATGTTACTTTGGCCAAGATTAGCCTCATTTGGTTGTACAAATTCGTTTTTATGAACTGACATAAAATTATCATTATTAATGTATAATATTATATCAAATTTATCCTATAATATTAATATTTACTACTAAATTAGTTGAGAGTAGATGATCCTTTCAAGACCGTCTCTTTCAAGTATCTTTCTTGCTTTTCGAGGTGAAGGTAGGGGAATAACGAGCTCAAAGGGTAGAAAAGTTCGTGTTGTGTTTACATCATACCGATTGAAGGGCTAATTATCTTGATTTTAAACTTAGATTAACTAGAGTTGACACTCATTTTCATTTAAATACGTCCTGACTGATTCAGTAAAATTTTCAGCCAGCTTGTACAAGTAGTCGGCGCCGGTGATTCTTTCCATGGTCTGGAAAACTAAAAGAAGATGTAAGAGTTTTTAAAGCAAAAAGAATTAGAAACACAAACGAGACTAGCGATATAACATCCGCAATCACCATTACCGGCGTTTTTTGATATTTGACATTTATCTCATGCTTTCCTTCCGGTATTTTTGTCTTAAATATCCCGTAAGGTGAAAAAGTGTAATCGAGCTTACTTTTTGTTCCGTCCACATAAACATCCCATCCGGGAAAATAGTATCTGTGAACAATCAGATCAGAAGGTTCGTTATTAATTACCGTGGCATCCATTGTAAGCAGCGAATTTTTATTTATAACAAGCTTTCCGTCTCCTTCCATAACCATGTTTGCCTGAAGCTCTTTTGGTGGACATGTTTTTACCCATATTGGCAAATATTCATCTTGCCAGGTTGTGGTCGCGCATGGTCCTTCTGCAGCATATTCGTAATAGTATGAGTATTCAATCGGTTTAAAAACTTGAAGCGAAGCAAAGCTTATCACCAAAACTGTGATGATCACTCCGTATTGCATTAATTTATTTTTTAGAAGTGGAAGATAAAGTCCTATAAAGAAAGGTAAAGTAAAAGAAATTATTGTAAATAGGCGAGAAGGTGTTTGCAATATTCCACTTATTGGTAACGTTAAAATCCAGAAGATCCTAGTAATATTTCCAAGAAGCAGATAAAACACTAGACTCAATAATCCAAAAAACAAATACATTCTCATCATGTTTTTTTCAATTTTTTCCCTTTTTAAGTAGATCACGATAAGCCCCACAAGAATAATCGGCAAGAAAAGTGCCGAAAATGGTTTTTTTGCATCGATTGTCAGCGCCGGCACAACAAGTTTTTGTAATGACAAAAGCTGATCCAGGATCGCAGTTTTGTTGTTTTCGTGGAAAGTGAGTTGAACAATTTTAAGATAATAAAAACTTGGAACAAAGGAAAATGCAGCCAGTCCAATTCCAAGAAGAGTTGAAAAAATAAGCAGTTTTTTGTCTTGTACGATAATTAATCCGTAAAAAAAAGCAAGTACCAAAGCCTGCAAGCCGGCAAGAGGATGAGAGATCATCGACAAAAGTAAAAAGAGAGCAAAGATGACTGGTGCATATATTTTTTTCTTTTCAAGTAAAAAAAGTCCGATAAATATACCCGGAATGAAAGCTATTGACCAGGCCTCACCCGTGCCTCCTTTTAAATAGATATCAAAGCCACGATAAGGGAAAAGCGTGTAAAGACAACTGGCAATAAGAGCATAAACAGGCTTCATTTTAAATCTCGCCGCTGTGTAAAAAAGTATTGGTCCAACAACCAGAGGGAAAAGGTAAACGAGCTTCGTAACCGAAATATGGTTTAGTCCGGTTAACATCATGATTAGAGCTCCTACATAGTAAGGGAGATTCCCATAAAAAAGATAAAGTGAGTATCCAAAACCATGCGAGAGTTCGGCGGATATTCGAATCGGAAAATTGTGATACCAGCCTTCTCTTTGGAGTTCTTTTACAAAATCCAAAATGCGTACCGTTGTCACATCATCGTACGTCCTGAAAAATCCTTCATGAAACATCGCAGCCGAAGCCATTATGATCAGTATTATTAATATGACTAAATAGGGGAGTTCTTTTTTTATGCAGTTTTTATACAAGTTTTGCAAGGAGAGCATGAGTTCATTATAATAGACGCTATGAAACTTCAATCGATAAATCCGCATGACCAATCGGTAGTTGGTAAACTTGAGATTTCGACCAAACAAGATGTTGATAGGGCTATCTCAAAAGCTAAAAAAGCATTTGAAACATGGAGATTTACACCGATAAAAAAACGGATTGAATACATAAAAAAATATCGTCAGAAAGTGGAGAAAAATAAAGACGAGATTGCTAGACTGACAACTCTGGAAATGGGAAAGCCACTCAATCAATCGCTTGACGACATACCTTGGGAGATTGAATTTCTCGACTATTACATCGACAAAGGCGCAGAAAATTTGGCAGACGAAGTAGTTTTGGAGAAGGGAAAAGAGCATTATCGTGTTGTCTTTGAGCCATATGGAGTCTGCGCTTGTATTGCTCCGTGGAATTTTCCGCTTTCAATGTTCAATTCAGGAGTTATTCCTGCGCTCATTGCCGGAAACACCGTGGTATTTAAACCTTCGGAATACACCAGTCTTAGTCAAAAACTTGCCGCCGATTTACTCATTGACTCCGGTTTACCCGAAGGAGTCATGCAGGTGTTGATCGGCGCTGGTGATGTTGGAGCCATGCTCGTTGACGCAGACATTGATCTCATGTGGTTTACAGGAAGCACGAAGGTCGGCCAGCAGATATACAAAAAATGCGGTGAGAAATTCATAAAAGCTCTTTGCGAGATGGGCGGAAGTAGTGCAGGTATAGTTTTTGCCGACGCGGATCTAAAAGTCACAATGGACAATTTGTATTGGGCGCGGTTTCTAAACTGCGGTCAGGTCTGTAGCTCGATAAAACGTCTTTTTGTCGAAAAATCGGTTTATGAAAAAGTACTAAAGCAATTTGTCGAAAGATTAAAAAAAGTGAAAATTGGAAATCCAATAGACAATTTTGATGTGGGTCCGCTTGTTTCCAAAAAGCAACTTGAACTTCTCGAATCACAAGTTAAGGATGCTATTGAAAAAGGTGCCAAACTGGAAATTGGCGGCGAAAGACCAGCGGGTAAAGAATATGAAAAAGGGAACTATTTTGAGCCGACCATTTTCACAAATGTGAATTTTGATATGAAGGTTATATCCGAAGAAACATTCGGACCTGTGTTACCAATAATTCCATTTGAAACGGAAGAAGAAGTCATTGAGATGGCCAATAAAACCGAATATGGATTGACATCGGAAATTTATACTACCGATCTTGAAAAAGGGGAGCGGGTCGGAAAACGTCTAGAAAGTGGTGTTGTTGCTATAAACACGGATAGTTTCTATAAACCTGTTTGTCCAATCGGTGGTTATAAAAAAAGCGGCATAGGTCGGGAGTATGGCAAAATCGGGATGCAGGAGTTTGTCCAGGTCAAACTGATGGCGGTGAATAAGCCATGAAAAACATCTGGATTTCTTACTTTCTTGCTTTTTGTAAAAATGCCTGGTTTTGGCTTGGTGTATGGGTGTTTTATTATCTTCTCTACACCAATTATGCGGGTATTGGCATCATCGAAACAACGCTAGTTATCACATATATTCTTACCGAAATACCGACAGGCGCGATAGCAGATTTACTTGGAAAAAAGAATACTTTGTTTATTTCGTTTTTATTCAAAATGATCGGATCTTTTATGATGGCTTTTGCTCCGAATTTTATCTTTCTATTAACAAGTGTAATGGTTCTTGCCATCGGGGGCACACTATATTCGGGCACACTTGAGGCTTTGATTTTTGACAGCCTTAAACAGGTTAAAAGAGAGAAATTTTATCCGAAAATAATCTCAAATATTAGCTCGATATCGTTGATAACAACTGCAGTATGTGGGTTGCTTGGAGGGTATTTCTATCTAATTTCACCAAGTTTGCCTTTTGCTTTGGAGGGGATAATCTCGGGTTTTGGATTAATCGGTGTATTTTTTCTAATAGAACCGCAAATAGATACAGAAGTTTTTTCATGGTCAAATTATGTTCGTCAAACGCAACAGGGTTTTAGACAGCTTACTAAGACAAATAATATTGTCAAACAAACTTTACTCCTTTTGTCAATTGGAGTGATTTTACTTATAGCAGACGAGATGCTCAACAGCTTTCTCGGAGTCGAGTTTCATTTTAAGCCGGAGCAGCTTGGAGTTTTTTGGGCGGTTATATTGCTTATTTCAGGATTTTTTTCTCAATTTACACCAAAACTTTTACAATTCTTTTCGGAAAAAAAACTGTTAATCATAACGGGTATGGTAGTTGCAGTATCTTTTATAGTTTCACCATTTGTCGGGATTGTGCTTGGAGGATTAAGTCTTGCAGTAAGATCGGTGTCTCAAGTAATTTTTCTAAACACGGGATCTATTTTGATTAACAAAAATGCGGATTCGAAATACCGTGCTACAACGATATCTACCTACAACATGCTTCGCAATATTCCCTATGCACTGTTGGCATTTTTTATTGGCTCGCTAGCAGACATTTATTCTGCAAAGATGATCGCATTTTATTTAGGAATTATTTTATTGATTTTGCTTAGTTTACAACTTTCGACTTTGAGGAAAGCTCGATTTGTATAAAATATCATTCTTGGCAATTTGTATATTTTCACTATACTTAAACTATATGAATCAAACAATCAACGCAACACAGGTGCGCAATCAGTTTACCGAAATAATTAACAGAATACTGTATAAGGGAGAGGAGTTTATTGTCGAAAAAAAAGGAAAACCTGTAGCAAAAATTATTGCTATACAAGAAGAAATAAAAGAAAAAAAAGAATTCAAACCTCCAATCTACAATATGGGAGGAGCAAAAAATACATTTTCTCGTGACGAAATCTATGACTAATCCTGCTCTCGTAGATATGAATATCCTTATATATACCCACGATGCAGATTCTCCTTTTTTTAAGAAATCATATATCTTTTTGAAAGAACATATAGCAAAAAAAACATCTGTTTTAGTAACCAAAACTTTATAGAAGCTTACAGAATATGGACGCAAAAACTTAAAAAGCCGATTAGCCCAACACAAGCATGGGGTATCATTGATTACTATCATGACATTGGTGTTAAGGTAGTGTATCCCACACAGAAATCATTTTCATATTTAGAAGGCTTAATTATGAAGTATAGTATTGTAGGAGTAGATATTTTTGACGCTCAACTAGTGTCAACAATGATGGAATATGGAATAAAGAATATCTATACGGTTAATACAAAAGATTTTGTCCGGTTTAAGGAGATTGAGGTAGTTAATCCATTTTGATAATAATGAAATAATCGGCATATATACCTTGACAGCAAGTATAAGTTCAACGTCATGCTGAACTAGTTTCAGCATCTTTAGAGCGCTGAAAGATCCCGAAACAAGTTCGGGATGACGATACCTACTTGTTTACATGGTATATGTGCCAAAGAACCTGCTTGACAAATATCATCATACTAGTATAATAGTACTCAATTGATTATGAACAGTTATTTTACATTAAAAGATCTGGCCAAGCTATTGGTGTCAATTAATTCGGTTTCTGAAATGGAAAATTTGCTTCTTGGTCTTCTTACTCCAAAAGAAAGAGAAGAGCTACCAAGACGAATTCAAATTGTGAAGATGCTCAAAAAAGGCTTGCCACAGCATCATATAGCTTCAAAGCTCAAGGTCGGTGTGGCGACGGTGACACGAGGCGCAAAAGAAATTCAGCAAGGGACTTTTAGATCGATTGCTTGAGTAATTTCTAATTACTAATGTCAAATTTCTGATGATAAATCAAATACAACTAATTCATCAACTCTCTTTAAATAGCTGGCGGGCTATTTGTTGGAGGGTTGATCTGTGGCCAAATTAGGGTCTTAATTTGAGCATAAATAAACCCTCCAGATAGGAGGGTTTTTTTAATCAATCAAAATTATGAAAAAAATTCAGCAAATTCAGTTTTCAAATAAACCTGAATATATAAAACTAGATCAGAGCATCGATTTTTATGAGTTGTTTCAAAAAATTGAAAGGGAGTTTGAAACGTGTTTTTTATTCGAATCATTAGGTCGGTATAGCGATGTTTCTCGTTATTCGGTTATTGGCTTTGGGCCAGAATGCATCGTGCGTGGAAAAGTCAACAAGCTTATTGTCGATAACGTTAGTTTTCCTTGTGATAATCCCTATTTCGCACTTAGAAATTTGATACCACAAGATTATTCATCAAACGAATACGAAGGTGGTTTGGTCGGTTATTTGGGTTATGATGCCGCAAATTATTTTGAGCCCGGAGTAATCAATGTAAAAACGCACGAAATGTTTGATCCTTTAATGTTTGGAGCATATACCGATGGCCTCATTCTCGACAAAAGAACCAACGAAGTATTTTATTTTACTCACGGCAAAAACAGATCGGACTTTATTAAAAAATTACTAAGCAAAAAAAGTAGACCACATTCTGTGCAGGTAAAATTCACCGGTTATACCTCAACGCGTGATGAACACACACAGGCTGTATTGTATGTCAAAGATCAAATAAAAAAGGGAAATACTTTTCAGTGTCAGGTGGGATTGAAGTCGGAATTCCAGATAAAAGGCGATACAATTGTACTTTATGGCAGATTGCGCAAAGTTAATCCATCTCCATTTATGTTTTATCTTAAATTCGGTAATAAAAAAATCATCGGCGCCAGTCCCGAGCTTTTGTTTCGAGTAAAAAAAAGATACATGGAGACCTTTCCACTTGCCGGCACAATAAGAAGAGGAAAAAATGCTGGTGAAGATTATTTGCTTTCTGGCGATCTTCTTGCCGACAAAAAAGAACAGGCCGAACACAATATGCTAGTTGATCTTCATAGGAATGATATCGGCCGCGTAGCCGAGCTTGGCACTGTAGTCGTACGTAGTCTGATGGACATAAAAAAATTCAGTCATGTCCAGCATATTTCCAGTGAGATAGTCGGTTTGCTTAAAAATGGAGAGGATATGTTTTCGGGGTTGGCCAGCAATTTTCCGGCCGGCACTCTCACCGGCGCCCCTAAAATCGAGACAATGAAGATCATCGATCATATTGAAAGTACGGCTCGTGGTCCATATGGTGGAGGAGTAGGTAACTTTGGTTTTAATGGTGACTGTACTTTTGCTATCACTATTCGCTCACTGTTTATTTCAGATGATTATGCCTACACCCAGTCTTCGGGGGGTATTGTTTATGACTCCCAACAGGAAAAAGAGTACGAGGAACTGATGAGAAAATCTGCAGCCATGAAGGAGGTGCTCGGAATATGAAAGTGCTCATCGTCGACAACTTCGATTCGTTTACATACAATTTGTATCAATCAGTTGGAACGATTTTGACTCAAAAGTATAGACGTTTCAAACTTGAGGTAAAGCGCAACAATCAAATTACAGCAGAAAAAATTATCTCTTCATCATACAGTCATATCATCATCTCTCCTGGTCCTGGCGACCCGAGTGACGCAACATATTTTGGCGTTTGCGCACAGATCATTACACGCATTGGGAAACACGTTCCTGTTCTTGGAGTATGTCTTGGCATGCAAGGTATGGCTTATTATTACGGTGGAAAGGTAATCAGGGCGACTCGACCAATGCATGGAAAAATAAGCATAGTCCAGCATGATGGAAAGGGAGTTTTTAAAGGAGTACCTCAAAATATAAAGGCCATGCGCTACCATTCTCTTGTCGCAGAGCCACATTCACTCCCTTCATGTTTAGAAGTATCGGCAACGGCGATCAATAATCATCGACATGGACCGATCGAGATTATGGGTTTAAGGCATAAAAATTTTCCAATCGAAGGCATCCAGTTTCACCCCGAATCATTTGCCACAGAATACGGCAATCTTATGTTACAAAATTTTTTAAACTCGTATGAACAAAACTAACAAATACAATAAATCATTTTCAATTCAGGAGCAGATCATCAGCGGAAAAGTCAAAACAGCGAAGATCATCAAAATATTTGAGTCATTTGAAAAAGCGCAGATCACTTTTGAAGAATTGTCAGGGATTGTACAAGCGACCAGAAAACACATGGTTGATTTCAATATAAATTTTGATGTTCTTGACATGTGCGGAACTGGTGGAGACGGCTTGAATACATTTAACATTTCTTCTATTTCTGCGCTTGTTTGTGCCGGCGCTGGTGTACCGGTGGCAAAACACGGCAATCGAGCGGCAAGCAGCAAGTTCGGCAGCGCCGACCTTTTTGAAGCTCTAGGAGTGAATATTTATTTGAATAAAGAACAAGCAGTTCGATGTTTAGAAAAATGCGGATTTGTTTTTTTGTTTGCTCCACAGTTTCATCCGGCTTTGAAACATGTGAAGGAAGCCCGAACACTTTTTGGAAAGAAAACGTACTTCAATATCATTGGTCCAATGCTCAATCCAGCACATGCGGCATTTCAGGTGATTGGAGTTTCCGACGCTTCAAACGCAGATATAATCGGGCAGTCTCTCATTAATACTGGCTCAAAACGAGCGACCATAGTTCATGGTGCAAAGGGCATTGATGAGGTTAGTGTCGAAGGTGAAACAATCATTCATGAATTCAGCAGTGATAAAACTAAGAGAAAGTACGTTATTCGTCCGCGTGATTTTGACTTGAAGGAGTACTCATTATCAACTCTCAAAACCCGATCAATGAAAGAGAATGTCGAGATCTGCAAATTGATTTTAGAAAACAGGGCACATGAGCCCCATTTAAACGCAGTTCTTCTAAATGCCGCTCTTGGAATGTTGACATTTGGAAAAGCAAAAACGATGAGAGAAGGTATCGAGATTGCCAGACAGTCAATTTCATCGGGTAAAGTATTACATAAATTACATGAGTTAATCGCAGTTTCAAACTCTTTATGAAAAAAAACATTTTAGATACCATCATTGCCAGTAAAAAAAAGGAAATGGTCCAAAAGAAAAAAATCTATCAGAGCTTTATTGCAAGTATTTGTCATCCGGCAAAAGGAGATATCGGGGTCATTGCCGAAATCAAACTCAAATCACCGTCCGGCGGCAGATTGGGCTCAAGAACAGGCATTTTAGAGAAAGTTAAGAATTATAAACGTGGCACGGCGGACTGCATTTCTATCGTTACAGAAAATAAATTTTTTGGAGGCGATCTAAAGATGATTTCTCAAGTCAAAAGGTATATCGATCTTCCGGTCCTGCAAAAAGATTTTATTATCCATCCAGATCAAGTCTATGAAGCAAAACAATATGGCGCCGATGCATTACTCCTCATTGCCAAACTTTACAAAAAAGATGAGATAGAAAAATTTATCGATCTTTGTAACTTTCTTGAGATTACTCCAATAGTCGAAGTTTACGATGAGAAAGATGTTGAGAGTATCGGGAGAGCAAAAGTCGTTGGTGTCAATGCCAGAAACCTTCAGGACTTTACAGTAGATATTGAGAATTCTTGTAAGTTAATAAAGAAATTATCAAAAAAATACATTGTTATCGGTTTCTCGGGCATAAAGTCAAGAGAGGAAGTAGAGTTGTATAAAAAAGCCGGTGCCAAGGCTGTGCTTGTTGGAACAAGCGCAATGAGATCAAAAAATGCGAGCGAGTTTATTAGAAGTTTAAAAGGATTATGAGTGTGCTAGTGAAGATTTGTGGCATAAGGACGATCGATGATGTTAAAAAAGCCATTGTAGCCGGAGCCGATTTTATCGGCTTAAACTTTGTGTCTACCTCAAAACGACGGGTTGATCTTCAGACAGCAAAGACGATAGTTAAAAATCTCAAAGGATTAGTCCAAGTTGTTGGCGTATTTCAAAATCAACCAGTTGAATATGTGAATAAAGTTGCTCAAGAATTACAGCTTGATTATGTGCAGCTGCATGGATCAGAGTCGCCGAACTACTGTGACCTTGTGTCGACTCGAGTCATCAAAGTCTTTTCTCTGGAGTCGGAGTTTGACCCTAAAACTCTTTCTAAAAACTTAAAAAAATATCAGGTCGGCCATTTCCTTTTTGATCGACAAGTACAGGGAAAGGGAAAAAATCTTAATCCTAAATTAATAAGACGGATAGCTAATTCGTATCCTATTTTTTTGGCAGGAGGATTGAACAGTCAGAATATTTACGAAGTTGTAAACTTTGCAAAACCCTTTGCCGTTGATGTAGCAGGTGGAGTTGAGTCTAAAGGAAAAATTGATGCCGATAAAGTTCGAGCCTTCATTCAAAAGGCAAAATCTATTAATTATTACTAATATATGTTTTTTTCTTACAAAACAAAATTTGATGCCGATGAGTCCGGTCACTTTGGTAGTTTTGGTGGAAGATATGCGCCAGAAATGCTTATTCCGACACTAGTTGAACTCGAGAACGCTTATAACAAAGCCAAAAAAGATCCGGCTTTTGAAAAGGAATTTTTTTATTTACTCAAACATTATTCCGGTCGGCCGACACCACTTTATTTTGCCGAAAATCTGACAAAAAAATTTCAGGGAGCAAAAATATATCTGAAAAATGAGGGCTTGAATTTAACTGGTGCTCACAAGATCACTCACTGCATAGGTCAGGCGCTTCTTGCTAAAAAAATGGGCAAGAAGCGCCTCATCGCCGAAACCGGGGCCGGTCAGCATGGGGTCGCGACTGCGACCGTTGCCGCGCGTTTCGGTTTTGAATGCGTCGTCTACATGGGCGAAGAGGATGTAAAACGTCAGAGGCCAAATGTTTTTTGGATGCAACAGCTCGGAGCAAAAGTTATTTCGGTTACGCATGGGACAAAAACTTTAAAAGACGCGGTAAACGCCGCTCTTAAAGACTGGATCACCAATGTCAAAACCAGTCATTATTTGTTGGGATCAACAGTTGGTCCACATCCATTCCCTTCGATAAATCGAGATTTCCAATCGATAGTCGGTTATGAAGTTAAAAAACAGATAAAAGAGCTAGAAGGCCGATTGCCGGATTATCTTGTGGCCTGCACAGGAGGCGGCAGTAACTCAATGGGATTGTTTTATCGATTTTTGCAAGATAAGTCAGTTAAAGCTATCGGTGTTGAAGCAGGAGGAAAAGGTGTACATAAGTACGGCGGACACGCGGCACGTTTTTCAGGAGGGAAAGTGGGAGTAGTCCAAGGATACAAGTCATATTTTTTACAGGATAATTATGGCAACCTTATAAAAACCCACAGCATCTCGGCTGGACTTGATTATGCTGGTGTGGGTCCGCAGTTGGCGTATTTACATGAGAAAAAGAGAGTGTCTTTTGTTTCGGTTACAGACAAAGAGGTGATTAAGGCATACAAACTCCTTGTTAAGACAGAAGGGATAATACCGGCTTTAGAATCGGCACATGCTGTGGCGTATGCAGTAAAACTTGCCCCGACATTGCCAAAAGACAAAATTATTGTTGTCAACATTTCCGGACGGGGAGATAAAGATATTTTCATCGTTGCCGAGGCTCTCAAAGACCGCGAATGGTTTGAGTTTTTAAAAGATAAAGTTACAAATCATAAATGACATGAATAAAATTGATACGCAAATAAGAAAAATCAAGAGCTCCAAAAGTATCGGACTCATGACCCATGTTGTTGTAGGTTATCCAAACCTACGGGCAAACGAGCAACTTATTCAGGCACTTGTGCTGGGCGGTAGCGATTTTGTTGAGTTGCAGATACCGTTTTCGGATCCGCTTGCCGATGGACCACTTATCATGCAGGCCAATGAAATTGCTCTAAAGCAACATGTTAACGTTAAAGACGTTTTCAAACTTCTCAATAATTGTAAAAAAAAATATGACACCCCTTTTTTGCTTATGGGCTATTTTAATAGTTTATACAGTTTTGGTGTAAAAAGGTTTTGTGAGGAAGCCAAAAAAAACGGCGCGTCAGGTTTAATCATCCCTGATATTCCTCCCGAGGAAGAACATCAAGAAAATTTTCTTTACTATTGTTTTAAAAATGATCTTTATGCTATCCGCGTTCTCTCTCCGGCAAGTACATCAAAGCGAGTTAAAATCAATTTAAACTATGCCAAAGGATTTCTTTATTTGGTCCGTGGCTACGGAGTGACCGGTAGCTCAATAAAAATGGATAAAAGGTTAAAAACACTTGCAAGTAATTTAAAAAAAAATAGCAGCTTGCCTCTGGCATTGGGTTTTGGTATTGCAAAAAGCAAGGATATCGACGATGTAAGAGATTTTGCAGATATCGTGGTTGTCGGCAGTGCGATAATCGATATTATTATGAACCAAGGCAAGCGTATTAACTTCAGATTTATCGAAAAGTACCTGCGGTCCCTTCATCTCTAGGGTCAAAATTACCTAAAATCGTAATAAAGTATTTACTATCATGATAAATTTTTCAGAAATGAGCTGATGTAAACGGCACATATACCATGTAAACAAGTAGGTATCGTCATCCCGAAC
>MFZZ01000020.1:0-27269 GCA_001789555.1 Candidatus Roizmanbacteria bacterium RIFCSPHIGHO2_12_FULL_38_13 | reverse complement strand
TCCCGAACTTGTTTCGGGATCTTTCAGCGCTCTAAAGATGCTGAAACTAGTTCAGCATGACGTTGAACTTATACTTGCTGTCAAGGTATATGTGCCATGTAAACAACTTGACATGATATGTTATTTCGATTACATTAAATCTATGAGAAAAATTGTCATAATAGCGATTATTAGCTTGTTTTTAAGCACGATTTCTTCTTCTGTATACGCTTTAACATCTACTCCTTCACCAACTGCAGATACAGATACAGCTGTTGGCGAGGAAGAAGAGGCAACCAAAACACCTACACGAACCACAACTCCAGCCTCAACAGGCAGCAGATTGATGGAAATAAGAAAAGCAGCAATCGAGAAGTTCCAGTCCCAGCGCGAAGAGTTTCAGGAGAAACTTGCGGATATAAAAGAAACTCGCAAAAAAAATATTGTTGAAAGGGTTGACGAAAAAATAAGTAATTTAAATGAACGTCATACCACAAGGCTCAATAATCATCTTACCCGTATGTCTGAAGTGCTTGCAAAAATCGAAGAAAAGGCAGCTGATAAGACTGGTGACAGTGCCGATCTTGATGCCGCAATAACCAAGGCAACAGCCGCCATAGAAACGGCTCAAACCGCAGTCGATGATCAAGCAGGTAAAGAGTATGTGATCGAATTTGATGACGAGTCCGAATTAGGTACTGCGGTGCGTAGCTTGTTTGCCTCTTTCAAATCCGATATCCAGGAAACACATATGACTGTCAAGGAAGCGCATAAAGCCGTGGTTGATGCAGCAAAGGCATTGGGAAGTGCTCGCAGTGAAAGTTCGGCAACAAATTCAGATACAAACGATAGTGAACTTTGATTATCAATTTTTTTTCTATAATGGATAAAGACAAAAATAAAAATCAACCACCGATTTCTACTAATCTACCTAATCAAACTACATCCTCGGCAGATATGAGCCCAGGACAAACGCAACCGCCACAAACTCCTGCGTCAGGAGATCAAACATCTGCGGGAGGGTTGAGTATGGGTTTTTCCATGAATCCGCCAGCCACACCATCGCAGCCGACTATGCCAAATTCAACTACACCTGAACAAACTACTTCAGAACCATCGATATTGTCACAAGCCGGATTACAAAATGACAGTCAGCAGATACCGCCGCAAGATACCAGTATGGCACCAATGGACCCAGGTTATACCCAAACCAAGTCACACCGTATGACATATATATTTATTTTCCTAGCAATACTTATAGTTATTAGTTTGGTTGTTTTATTTTTTTATAGACAGTATATGAATATTACCGGTCAAAATGAGGTGGCGCCAACAACATCTCCACAGGTTACGAAGTCAACCTCCCCTTCAGTCGCGCCCACGTTAACACCAGTAAACGAGGAAGAAGCGGATTTGCAACAGATTAACATCGAAGACATAGACAACGAACTTAAGGATATTGAAACAGATGTCAATCAGCTAAATGCCTCACCTACAGTAGCTCAATAAAACTTCTTGAAAATTTTGTCTCTCAATTAACCTCTATTTGAGTTGGAGTTATAGTCAAAGTGGGGGATGGAGTGTCGGTTAGAGTTGGTGTGGCAACTTGAGAAGTATTTTGATAGTTAAAACTGCGTTTCAGGACTGTTTCTTTGCCAGAAACTATACTCTTCACACGTAACTCGAGTTTCTTTGTTCCGGAATCCAGATTGTAGAGACATATCTCCCGATCGGTAAAATTACTCCAACTACTATTGTTTATTCTATGTGACCAGACTACGGAACAATATTTGTTATTGGGATTTTCTCGAATGATTGAAATACACAATGGATTATCGCTGACATTTTCGTTTTCCGCGGGTGAAGTAATCTCGATAGGACCAATTTCTGGTTCACATTGTATTGTACTGCCACTCACGGTTGGTTCCGGCGTACTTTTGATTTCTTGTTGAGATGTTGGTCGTTCAATGATCGTGATTACTGCCGGAGTAGGCGAGGGAGTCGCGTCATCTTTTTGTCTTTCCTGAATGTTCAAGTAATTAACCAATATTACCGAAAGCAAAACTGGTATTGATAAAAATGCAGTGATGAGTTCAAAATAACGTTTTTTATCGGGAAGTTTGACAAACCAGTCGCGAATTTTTATTATAAAACCAAACATAAACATGATTTTACTACTATTTTAGATTACTATCAAGCCCTCCGATTTTCTTCCATATCCTTCTCGATAAGTTTACGAAGATAGACCGATTTGGGGAGTTTATTTTTTCTCGCTATCTCATGAAGATATGCAGCAATTCTCGGAGTAATAAAAAATGTAAAGCGCAGATCGCTTTTGGCTTGAATAAAGTTTAGAAAATCATCAAGTGACTGCGAAAGTGAGTTGTTACTGTATTTCTCGCATAAAAGTTTTTCATCACGGTGATGGGCAAGCAGTGACGGAGGCTGACCTACACTATAGAGCACGAGCACTGGTTTGCCAACGCGAAGTGCCAGTGAAATCTCATAACCAACACTGATGCTTGGGAAAGATGTTTCGGCAACAAGACCATCGCAGGAAAAAATCCATTTCTCGAGCTTGTTGTGAAATGCGAGCCTTTCCTCACGTGTTTTTAAGCTTATTTGTTTTTCATTGTTATTGAATATATGGTCGGCAATTACTGCGTGACCACGTTTTTTAATGTGGTCAACTATACGATGATAGTTGTCAAGATAATTTTGTTTGGCAGCGATCGATGCGGTAAAGTAGATTTTAAGATTTTTATGTCCAGTCATTGTTAGGCTATTATACCTCTTAAATTCATAACTTGAAACCCTTAACTTGTAACTCATAACTCATAGCTTATAACTTAAAACTCATAACTCGTAGCTTAGAGCTTAATAACTCTAAATTTTGCTCCATGTTCCAAGTTATAAGTTCCAAGCTTAAAGTCTCGAATGGTAAGGTTTGATTTTTTTTAATTAATCAATATAATGTAAATAGATCATATTATCAATTTGAATATATATGAGCGATAAAAAATCAAAATTCGGAATTGGGGTTGCATTTGGAGCAGTGCTTGGAGGGCTGGCCGCTTTTTTTCTTTCACCCAGATCTGGTCCTGAAAATAGGGAAATGGCAAAGAAAAAGATTGACGAACTCATGAAGTTATTGAAGGAAAAGAATTTAAAAGAAATTGCCGTTGAAATTTATGGAAAAGCTAGCGAAGAGGGAATGCGACTTTATGAAAAGGCTAGTTCGGAGCTTAATACTCGTTTAAGTGAGGCAAAAAAAACTATGAGTGAAATTGATAGAACAAAATATAAAGATCTTGTCGTTGATGTCATCGGGCGACTGAAAGAGGAAAAGGACGCTACTCAAGAAAGACTAGTAAAGCTGCAGGATTATTTTTTGAAACGATTTACCGAAGGAGCCAAAATGGCCAAAAAAGACGCTGTTAAGGTCGCTGAAGGCGTGACACATGCTGTAAAGAATAGTTGATTTTTATTTATAACTTGGAACTTGGAGCAAAATTTAGAGTTATTAAGCTCTAAGCTACGAGTTATGAGTTTTAAGTTATAAGCTATGAGTTACGAGTTGCAAGTTTCAAGTTGTAAGATTTATTGTGGATTTACAATCGCTTGTATACATAATAGCCATAATCTTCATGATTTTATGGATTCTAGTGCTTATCCTCGTGACACTCATATTGTGGAGCCTATATAACACTGTCAAACGCGCTCCAAAGGAGATAAGTAATAAAATCGAGTCCTTCTTCAGTGAAAAAAAGGTTGAGCTTCTAACTACGCTTGCGGTTGCAGTTGGTACTATTTTTATCAATAAATTCAGGTCTTTTTTCGGAAAAGAAAAATAGTCGAAGTAACCGCTACTATAACTAAAATAAAGCCTAGATACTCCAAGTACTGCGGCCAGAAGATGATAGCAATCGTACATTTTGAATTGTCACTACATAGAGTCCCATCTATTTTCCATCCGTTGGCCCAGTTGTTGACAAGAAGATGATTTTTTAATTCTTGATTTCTTAAAAATGGCAATAAGTTATCTATCAAGTTATCATTTCCAATTTGGTAGGCTTTCCATCCATTATTAAATGATTGGCTCAAAAGGATATATCGACTTTTTGGCGATGGATCTATTGAAATTTTGTACTGTGAGGGATTATCATGGATAACCTTAAAATTATGCTGTTCTGTATTTTCGTCTGTCATACTGGAACTCACTTTTTTAATAAACTTTATTGACGATAAAAAATCGTAAGGAATAGGATTAATTTTAATTTCGCCAAGCTCATTAATTGTTGCTGTTTTATCAAGTGAAATATTATCAATATGAACAACGTAACCAAGACCATAGTTTTCTTTTGGAGGGATCACAAAATATGAAGTAGTGAAATCGTTAATATTTGGAAGATATGTTGCCAAATCGTCTCTTTGAGACTGTTGATTTTTAACGGATATATATAGTCCTTTTCCACTAATATTTTTTGCTGGAACAGAAAGTAAATAAGCAATTCTTTGAGTTAAATTAGGTAGACTGAAATCTAGACAATTATTTGAATTTATTGAAGTAAGACGAAATAAAGAAGCATCATTTTGTAATCGATCTATTGATAAATCACCTTTGTTAAATTGATTGCAATTGTAAGGAGTTATTTGTGAAAGCTTAGACGAGGTCATTGATGTGTTACTATAATAGCCATTAATTTTTGGGATTTTTACCTCCAAATACGCTTCATCATTTTCGTTGTTTAATTGTATTTTGTATGTATTACTTGATAAGTAATCTTCCGTATCAACTACAGTATTATTAATTGATAATATTGGTTCTTTTATTGTCACTTCACTAAAATTATTACTATCTATCTCTGATATTTCTTCTGGATCAATTTCTGGAACAATTAGGTCGGAATTGTACAATTGCTTAGGAATTATTGATTTAAGAACGAAATATTTACTATCTTCTTGTATATCAAACTCTTTCTCTTCTTGTTTTCTTCCGGTAAATAGTGAACGGAAAGGATAAAACACATTCAAGTCATTGGATAAAACATCATTCGTGCTGACATATTGACCGTAATCCGTGAAACCTTGATCATTGTTGTTCCATGTATAAACTGGCAAGATATTAGGTAGTTTATAAGCAAAAGATATAAAATTTTCGTAACTTCTATTTAGTTTTACCTCATAAATCTTTATTTTTCCAAATTCATGGACAAGCAACACGTTATTTGATTCTTTAAGAAGCGTCTCCATTTTATCACCGTAAAGACTTTTATATGATGATGGAGAAGTGATGTGCTCATCAATTAGTAGCCAATTAATCTGATATTTTTCTAAAAGGTTTTCAAAAAGACTTAAATTTTGGGAATATATAGCTTCCGAAATTTCCCAATAATAGTTTTCGTTATCTCTGTTCCATACATCAAAGGCACGGTCCAAAATCGGTTGTTTTATCCCATACCAGATAAAACCCGAGCCTTGATATCCCCAGTCGTAGTAATTCCAACCGTTTGGAGTGTATTGAGGCAGATTAGCAATACGACCATTTTTTTGATGTTTAAAAAATTCAAAAACTTGAAAATACTCTTTTGGGATTTTTACCTTGAGAGAGGGATATATTAAACCACTCTTCCATATAGGTAGGGAATAAACTATAAGTAAAAGAATACAGCCTGATAAAAGCATTCTAGAAATTGATAATTTAGTTTTAGACCCTAGGCTTGAATTCATATTAATCTTGTAAAGAATTGACGCCAAGCCATAAACAAAGAATATGGTCAGAAAAAATAATACTGCATTTGCAAACTTTGTAAAAGGATTCCTAAAAACCTGTTCTAAAACTGGGACGCTATGAAGTAAATTATTGATGTAAGAAAAAGGTGGTGTTTGATTGGCGATAAATGAGAAAAACAAAATAAAAAGAAAAGCTAGATATATATATTTTCTTTCTTTAACAGTTCTGAAAATACCAATTATAGCTATAGTGAAAATACTATAGCCTATAGTCAAAAAATACCAAGTTGAGGTAAAGAATCTCCATTTTCCAATCAAATAATCGAATCCAGTTTGACTTGAAAAGTTGACATAATCAAAGAGGAACCCTTTTAGCAAAGTGGCATCCTGTAAAGCTCCAAACTTGGCATTTTTTATAAAGGTATCGTCGGTGTAAAGAAAATTTAGATAGGCATCTTGCTGCGAATTAATATTCGTTAATGTGTAGTTAATAAACGGTAACAACCAGTAGAGATTGACAATTAATATTCCAAACAAACTCAATGCGAACAGTTTCCAATATTTTCTGAACTGTTTTTTTATCGTAATGCCCAGCAAGACAAAAAAAGCTATAAACGAGTACACGATAAATAATGTAGGAATGTAAAATTGCCACGTACCAACAAACTGGATTAAAAGAAAAATAAGGAAATTCTTTTTTGATGGTGTATTCATGAAAAGATAAATAGAGTAGATCATCCAGGGAAAAAGCCCAAAATAAGCCATAAATGCTTCGTAAGGAACATAAAATATTTGGATCGTAGCCGGATTTAATATGTAGAACATTGCAGCAATAGATCCTAAAATTACTTTAGGTTCGTAATTGAGTTTTTTTAATAATATGTTTCTGATAAAAAAATACATGCCAAGCCCACCTATAAATAACATCGAAAGAATATACATCTTTCTGATGAAAAAGGTGGGAAAAAAAATGTTTAGAAACAAAAGAATAATTTCTCTGGAAAATTCAGTAGCATGACCATGTCCTGCAGGTAAGCCTAGTCCTTGATATTCTTGCCATGAGGAAAAGATCGCTCTGTTTAAATTGATTTGGTAATTAAATTCGGGATGAAGATTGTCCCAACCGGAAATCCAATAATTTCCTGAAAAATTAGTAATATATAGCAACAAGACGATGATTACTATAATACCTACCGCAATATAGTCATAAAGCAGTGAACGAAATTTAAACATATAAGGCAAAAATATGCTATTGTATCAATATGCAATATGGAAAATAGAAATTACTTTCATCTCAATTCTGTTGACGAAATTATATTCATAATAATCTCATGGTTCATCTGTAATAGTTTTCTACTTTGGATTATTAGTAATATACTACATATTAACGATCTTTTTCTCTGGTTTTTGACTATACCAGTTTCGATTTTTATTTCATATTTTGCCTCAAGAGGTTTCTATTTTCAGAAAACTCACATAGACTTAAAAAGTCTATTTCCATACTTATTACTATCATTATTACTTGTAATTTCTGCAATTTATTTATTCGAACCAATTTTAAAAAATCCTTATTCAACAATAGGTATCCCAAATAAGGATCTGCATGACGGCATTGCCGCTTTCATTGAAGTTCATGGTTATCCGCCTTCCGATCAACTTAACCAAGAAAATGCATTTATACCTAATTCACAAAATGGGCTATATTTAGGCTATCCGAATGGAATGCATGTTGCAACTGCCTTCTTAAATAAAATGGGCATTTTTGAATTTCATTCAAGCTGGATTGTGGTTGTGATCGGATTATTAATTTCTTCACTTTCGATATTTTTGATCAGTAAATTGATGCAAAATGATATTTACTACAGCGCTGTTATCTCTGGTTTATTTTCTTTATCAAGTTTCCGTATAGCTTATGCAATCCCTACATCTATTTCAATGTTATACTCATATACGATCGTTCTACCATGTTTCCTCATAGTTTTACTTGCTATTTATAATAACAAAAACAAACGCGCCTTTATTTTATCATCCATCTGTTTTGGGTTACTTGTAGCTTCTTATTCGGGGACAATTATTTTGTTTTTGGCCATGATTATTGTTTTCTCATTTTTCCTACTATTAAAAAACGACAGAAAAAGGCTAACTAATTCATTCTATGTTTTTTTATTTGCATCTCCATTCGTGATAGTAACTTTATTTTTCCAAAAGTTTATATATTGGCAAAATACCTTTCCCACTGCCGCAGATTTTGATCCTTTTGAATTGTCACAGAGATTGCCCCCGGGGGACAAACCTATATATATGATCTTGTATATATTTTCTTTGTTAGTCACTTTTTATTTCATCTACAAAGACAGATTGGAGAAAAAAGACGACTTGTTAAAAATATATTTACTCGTTATAAATCTTGGTTTTTTACTCTTCATACCTTATGATTTGCTATTTCACTATTTTAACCATGTAAATACTTCTGAACAACTAGTTCATGTTAATCCCGATGGTATTTTTGGTGGACTCAATCATCAAAAAATATCTCGTTTATCACTATTGCAGCCTTTCTTTTTTATATTTTTTCTTGGAGAATTTGTAATTTTGGTAAAAAATAATCTGTATCGAATTTCTATTTTGCTTATCGCTATTTTGGCCTGTTTTTTTATCAGAGTTGACATTCCTTTATATCAGTGGATAGCTCCAGAAGTCGCAGCTTCATTTTACAACCAGAAGTACACGGACAAGTCGTATACATTACTGTCACACCTTAGATTGGTAGTAAATGATGAAATTTGGTCAAAAGAGATTATCAATGCCTTTGATTACCTTCGGTCGCAAGAGAATAGAGATGACAAAGTGCTAGTCTGGGATGATCGTAAATGGACAGAGGAGACAATAACTGGCTGGGGTTCAGTTTATCTGAAATATAGACTCTTGAGACGAAAAGATTTTGATCTTGATGGCGATAGTATAACTCCAGATTTAGTTAGGCTTTTATCAGATCAACACTTATCATATTTACTTTTACTGCATCCGACTGAAAATAATCTACAAGTTTTAGTCAACTCCTCCAGTGTCAGCCTTATTGAGAAGGAAAATGAAGTATATCTATTTAAAATTCAAAATTAGTCAGGGTTAATAATAAAAAAAGAGGCGCCTTAGGCGCCTCTTTTTAGAAAAATTGATTTTTTACTTATTGTAAAAATCCTGGCAAATTGTTTGGATCAAGGGCACCAGGTGCGTATTGAGTCCATTGTTGACCTTGCCACAAAGCAACGTTGATATCTGCAACATGAGGATCATTGGTTAAAAATCCTCTAACATCTGCAGCTACACCATATTTAGCACTAGGATTTGCTTGAAATGGATCTGAACAGAATTCTCCTGTTGGCGTTGCACGAACTACAGCTTGTTCAACGGCAAATGGAGTTTGTAGTGGTCCAGCACCTGCTCCATAGATTTGATCCTCTCCACCATCCCAGAAGGTCAATCTTGTCTGATTATCTGGTAGAGTTATTGTTGATCTACTGACAGGACCACTAAAGTCATAAATTTGATCCATTGGTATAGGCTGACCGTTTCTATTTAAATACAAACCATCAGGTCTTGCTGCTAGACCAGGTTTCAAATTGAAACCTTCATATATAAATGTCCCATCCCACGTATTACCGTTATAAACGTCAAGACTCCAATTGTAATCATTGCCACCATATTGTTGGGCTGCTTCTTTAGGATTGAGAGGAGTATTTTCAGAAGGTACAAAATTTTCTCCAAGCTGGACAATTGGTAGCTCACCAGGTTTAAAAGTCTTCCATCCATCGGGTCTCGATAGAGCAACATTGACCTTATCTACATTTGGATCGTTATTTAGAAATTTAAATAGATCGGTCATCGCACCTCTTGCTGCGAGAGCTCTTTGTAGTTCAGGTGTTGGACAGTTGACACTGTCTTCAGGAACGGGTCGAACAACGGCCTGTTCAACAGCCATTGTTGGAGAATGAGAAGAAGTACCATATGTATTTTCTTTTCCATTCCAAAACGTTGCGTAGGCTGTTCCCTTTTCTTCAAATTTGCCCAAAGATATAGTTGTATACTTGGGTGGTTTAGTGTAATCGTAGTTAGTGCCGTCTTCGTTTGTACCGCCATCAGTTCGTTTATCAAAGGCTTCAAGGACCCATGCGCCTCCCCATTTTTTTTCACCCTTTTCATTTATATAAACGTCCTGTCTCCAATATTCAGCTTTTCCACCAAATATCGCTGCAGCTTCTTCAGGTGTTTTAACCCAATCTTTTGGCAAAACCAAACCTTCTTCTAAAACTGTATTGTCAACAAGATCAGAAACTCCTTCAACCTTACCATGACTTGATTCAAAACCTTTTACTTTCGGTTGTGTGGATTTATTTTTAAATGTACTCCATGCATTTTTTAAATCTTTTTTTTCTTGATCGCTTAGGGGTCGACTACCAGTTCGAGGCGCAGCAGCAAGAGTTGCTAAACTACTAGCCGCAACAGCAGCAAGGCCTAAAAATTTTCTACGTGACATTCTAGATCCTTGTTCTTTTGTTTTCATATATTTTTTGTATTTTAAATTTTTAATAAAATTCTATGCGGCAAACTAAGTAAAAATATTTCTTGTAATTGATTTAAAAATATTAAACACGGATATTATAACATATGTCCTATAATTAAGCAAATTTTTAAATGCCAATCCTATCTGAAATGACTGTTGATCAAAAAATAAAAGATTGTAATATCTCGCACTCAAAGTTTTCCAGTCACGTTTGCGTGTAAGAAGATTTGTAAATGAGTTCACTTTTTTGACATATATATCATTTGATATGACATCTGAAATAGCCCGTTTCATATGACTGATAGTGACATCTATGAAGACATCTTTAGCCATGAGTTTTGCTTCATCAAATGATTGACTAAAATCAGGGGACTTTAAATATCCGATTAAATTTTTCGATAAAATGAACGGTTTTTTAAACGAGATTGCAAAAGAAAGTGGACCGGATGATGATATAAACGTTTTATAAGGAAATGCACATAAATCAGCTATCTGATAATATTTCTCAATATCTTCTTCTTTTAAAAATCCTGTTAAAGTAATATTTTTGTTTGCTTTTACCAAAGCAGTAATTTTATTGTAATAAAGCTCGTAATGCTTTTTGCCTTCTTGCGCTGCACTTTTACCTCCGGCAATTACAAGCTTTAAATTACGATCATACATACTTTTAGGAAGTTTATTAAAAACTCTAATAATACTGTCAACACCTTTGTACCAAGCAACATACCCAAAAACTAAGATGATAAAATCATTTTTTTTAAAACCTAAATTCTCTTTTTTGTAATTTGTGTTGGATTTTACTTTTTCAATACCGTGCGGAATAACCTCGATTTTATTGTTATGTACAAATTTACTTAAACGTTGCTTAAATTCGTCCTCAAGAACAATAACTTTGTCGGATAAGACTCCAACAGTAAAATAAAAAAAGTTTAAGACGTGATTGATAATTGAAAGTTTTACAGAGCCTTTTGTAAGACCTAAATGACTATGTAGCGATGTTAAATCTGTCACGACCTGATGTAAAGCAAAGTAAATTTTTTTCCTTAATAACTTAAAGGCGATTAATATAAGCGGGATAGAAACGGAAACTTTTTCGTTACCATAGGTAGCAAATTCGAATTCAAATAGGACTTTTTTAACTTTATTAAAACGATATGCAAAATATATAAGCTTTAAAAAAGGGCGAAAGCTATTTCTTTTAAAACATCTGACAACCAAAATACCATTTTGTTCATATATCTCTTCGCGACCGTTAACAATATTTCCCAAAATAATAGTGCCTGCATTGCTATTTGCTAATCTTTTCTTAAGTGAGGATATAGTATTTTGGCTGTAGCGAGATAAACCCGTATTACCATTTAGTTCCATTTGAGATGGAAATTCAGAAATTACTATATAATTATCTGTCTTATTGTATTTAGAAATCAAATCATTTACTCGTTTCATTTTTAGTAGCCTTTATCATTAATGCATTTTTCGTAAACATCTTGTACTGGAATAGAAATTTTTATTCCTTCGGTTGGAGAAGTCTGCTCAAAACGCATAGTTCTGGCACAATCATCAATAGCTTTAATTTTAAGAAATTGATCAACCCTGTTCATTCCTAGAAAGAAGAAAATACCAATGGCCACAATTAGTAAAATCACATTCAATGAATTTGAAATAGTGTTTTGCATATATTATACGTTGATTTATAAATTGTTTAATTTTAAGTACTGCGTGATTAGTTTTTTAAAGAGAATCAAACTTTTTTCTTTAGATAAATCCCGGCTCCAAGACCGGCAAAACTAAGTGTTGTCAACAGCAGTCCATATTCAGGACCTGCTTGTGGTACGGCTTTAGCTCCGACAACCTGTTTTTCGATACAAAATTGAGCAGAATCTTCATCGTAAACATTATCTGCTTTTACAGTAGATTTATTGCTCACACAAAATAATCCTTTATCAGCTGGCATTCGTGACTGATCGACTACGATCCCGACAACATTTTCAATTTTTCCCTCACCTGCTTTGAGTTCTGGATAAGACCAGGAGATAGTTTTTGAATCTGGATTATAGTTTCCAGGACCTTCAGAGGGATCAAGGTAAGCTGGAAGGATATCCTGAAGTTGGATATTTTTTAATGTCACATTCGAAGTATTTTTTACTTTGATTTGAAAGTAGACTTTTTGTCCAGCGGTAAATCTTGGATCTTCTGCAATGTAATTGTCTACGTACTGCGTTATGCCTCCTTTTGTTTGTTCACCGTGGCTTACTGTTTTATCGATAGACATAGAACCAGATGGAGTACTAGGTTCATATTGGCCATATTGTCCGTATTGACCTGCGTCCGCACTAACACGTGCAGCAAATATAAATGTTGCGAGAAAAATAAGAAAAAGTTTTTTCATCGGAGAAATTATATTATAAGTTAGTTTGTTTGTCAATTATAGGATATAATTCGTGTAAAGTGTAACGCGAAACATGAATCGTTTATAATTTTTGTTAAAACAATGATTAAACTTAACGCAGAGCAATTGAGGGACATTGCCGCGGCAAAAGCTAAAAAGCATTTAAGAAAATTAAAAAGAAACCCTATTTATCTCATTCTTGAGAATGTATATGATACCTATAATATAGGTGGTTTGTTTCGTTTGGCTGATGCACTGGCTATAGAAAAAATATATCTTTGTGGGGAAATGGAAACGCCACCAAATTCGCGCATCCTCAAGGCATCGGTCGGGACATACAAGATTGTGCCGTGGGTGTATAAAGAAACTGCAAAAGAAGCTATTGAAGAACTACGATCAAAATACGTCATCCCGAACTCGGTTCGGGATCCCAAAGAGATGCTGAACCAAGTTCAGCATGACGATCGGAATCCACCAATCAAAATAATAGCCATAGAACAATCAAAGAAATCCCTTCCATACATAGATGTTGATTATTCATTTCCTGTCGCTCTGGTTGTCGGCAACGAAACATTCGGCGTCATTAAAGAAACATTAAAAGCGGTTGATCAGATTGTAGAGATCCCGATGTGGGGGATCAATAAATCTTTAAACGTGATTGTTTCAGCTGCAATAGTTGGATATCATATAAGCAAAGGTTTTTAGTATCATGTAGTCATGACCTCTTATATTTTGAGGAATTTTAAGGCGTTTGTTTATATCTTCGCAGTTGTTATCTTAATTTTCGGCGTCTTCATGTACTCGTACTGGTCAAGTCAGCACCGCATTACAACATCAAGTAAAGCAAGTGAAGCTCAAACTCCACCTAAAAATGTACTGTTTATCCTGGTTGATGATATGCCGCCCTGGATGGTAAACATTAATGGAAAGGCCGATAATCCGTGGATTGCAGACAACAACGCCTCGCTTGAACAGCAGGACAGTGCTTGGTATAACGGCGGAAACTATCTTCTGAAAACTCCAAACATTGAAGGACTAGCAAACTCGGGAGTCTTTTTCAACAATGTTTATCACACACTGCCCCAGTGTAAAGGATCACGCTCCAGTATGCTTACCGGAAAAATGCCGTTTAAAAGTGGAGTTACTAACAATAGCTCTATTCTTGACAAAAGCATCAATCCTTCGCCGTTGCCAAAAATTCTATCAGGAAGAGGTTTTTTTACAGCTCTTGTGGGTAAATGTCATTTGGGAGACACAGGATATGAGGATGAAGGAAATACCGGTACTTTAACTGCTTCTTCGACTTACCCAAATTTTTTTGCATATGACACTTTGGGCTATACGTACAGCAATATTACTTACCCGGATCAAGGGTTGGTCCCTGATTGGTACAACTACAAAATGTCTTCTTTAAACACATTGACACAGTCACCTACGAGTAATCCTGTGGTGGAAACTGTTGCTCTGGGGGAGACCAAGGCAGATGGCGGCCGATATACACCTGGAGAGATCTATCTTACAAATTATATTACCGACCGGGCTATTGAAGTGATTGCGGATTCGGCAAGCATCCGGCAGGGAAAGCCTTTTTTTCTTCATGTTTCATATTTAGCGCCACACCCGCCACATTTGTACCGGAATATGCAACCTGCCAACATTCTTGGAAATCAAAATAATAATCCAGACGCTACACTTTCATCAGAAGAAAATACTCTTTATAATGACGCGCGCAGTTCAGGCAAGATAGTAGATGTCAACAGTATTCCTTTAAGAAATATCAATCTTTACCAGAACATGAATTTTACTGTTTTGCCAGGTCAACTTGAAAACTCCATTCCTCATAGACAATTTCTTAGAAATCGACAACAATCAGGAAATAGCGAATCGCAAAAACAACTTCTTGTATCTTATGAAATGATGAAAAGTGTTGATACTAATATCGGACGATTAATACAAGTCTTGAAGGATAAAGGGATATATAATGATACCCTGGTTATTTTTTTGAGCGACAACGGAGCTTTTTATTCCGAGCATCAGATGAACAAAAAAGGTCCGACTTTGTACGAGGAAATGGTTAGAACACCTATGGTCTTTAATTATCCCCTTGCTACAGGTCAATGGCTGTCAGGGAAAAGCGAGGCTTTGCTTTCAACCCTTGATTTGCCATCTACGATTTTGGACGTTTTGAACATTGGTAAACCCTCGGATTTTCAGGGTATTAGCTTTTCCGGAATTTTAAATAAAACTCAGACTAAAATACGAGACAGCGCACTTATGCAGTATTCTGACCAGGGTGGAAGATCATATCCTATTCGGGGGGTGATAACATCGGAAGGTTATAAATTTATTCACTTTCTTGAGTCTACAGTAACCGGTGGCAATCTCGTAAACTTCGGCGTAAACCTGGATCAGGCAACCTACAGTGGAAGCAGTTTTGAGTTTTACGATCTGAAAACGGATCCATTTGAACAAAGTAATCTGCTTCCGTACCGTGATGGAGACACAGTCGACAATAATGCACTGCAGAGGGCGCTTGCAGGCAGCGATGCCTCTCTTTTGATAAAAGTTCGAAACACCTTGCGCAAGCTTGCTGAGGAACAGACACGGACGAATGACCCGACAAGAGTCACAATTTCAAATATTTCAGTAACACCGCAGAATAATAGTTTCGGCATTTATTGGTACACTGACAAACTTTCAAACGCCGACGTTTTAGTCAGGGAGCAAAATTGTCAATCAAGTAGTTGTACATTTGAGTATCTAAATCTTAGTTTAACGAGGGAGCGTTCGGCGACTATTACAGGACTTAAACCGGGAACTAATTATGAGATCAGTCTCTATAGCATCGGAGGCAATGGTAATGGAGGTTATGCAAAGCTTACAGAAAAAACTACCGGATCATTAGTTACGCCTACTGTCATTCGTACACCGACTGCAATACCTGTTCCGAAGCTAAGCTGTAATGTTTCAGGAAGTAAAATTACTTGGAGGGTTAGTTATCAAAGTGGAGTAGGTAAATACCAGTGGCTAGTAAGGCAAACATCACCTGATGTGCTTTTGTACAACAAGGTTAAATCGAGCAGAACATATGAGTTGGTAGGAAAGTCCAAAATAAAGTACAGGGCACGAGTTAGAGCTCAAGTAGTAAATAGTCAATCTCCTTGGACAGCATGGAGTACTTGCACAGTTAAATGACTTCACCTAATTGATGTAAATTTTAGCCCATATCCTAGTATTATTAGATCATGACCTCTTATATCTTGAGGAATTTTAAGTCATTTATCTATATCTTCGGAATTATTATCCTAGTGTTAGTTGCTCTCATATACTCTTATTTCTCAACTCAAAATCGTATTACTACAGGGAGCAGGGCAGCAGGGGAACAGCCTACGCCGAAGAATGTAATTTATATATTGGTTGATGATATGCCGCCATGGATGGTAAACATTAATGGAAAAGCCGATAATCCGTGGATTGCAGACAACAACGCCTCGCTTGAACAGCAGGACAGTGCTTGGTACAACGGCGGAAACTATCTTCTGAAAACTCCAAACATTGAAGGACTAGCAAACTCGGGAATCTTATTCAACAATGTTTATAACACTTTACCTCAATGTAAGGCATCACGCGCCAGTCTCACTACGGGGAAAATGCCTTTTATAAATGGTGTTACCAGTAATAGTTCTGTCTTTGACAAAAACATTAATCCTTCACCTTTGCCAAAAATTTTATCAGGACAAGGATTCTTTACCGCACTTATTGGCAAATGTCATTTAGGTGACGCAGGATACGAGGATGAGGGCGATGCCAATACGTCAACCGCATCTTCGAATTACCCCAACTTTCTAGCTTACGACAGTTTGGGCTATACTTACAGCAATATAACTTTTCCAGATCAAGGTCTGGTCGCAGACTGGTATAACTATCAAATGTCGTCTTTGAACACATTGACACAGTCTCCATCAAGTACACCAGTCGTAGAGACAGTTACGTTTAACGAAACTAAACAGAATGGTGAGAGATATACACCCGTAGAAATTTACCTCATGAATTATATTACTGATCGCGCCATTGAAGTGATCAATGATACCGATAGTATCAGGCAGGGAAAACCTTTTTTCCTTCATGTATCTTATTTGGCCCCACATCCTCCTCATCTTTACCGCAATATACCAGCTTTTAACTTACTTGGTGATCAAAAGGATAACCCAGATGCAACACTTTCTAAGGACGAAAATGTACTATATAACAATGCTTTTAGTGGAGGGAGATTAACCGATGTCAACAGTATACCTTTGAGAAATTTGAATCTTTACCAAAACATGAATTTTTCTATACTCCCAGGACAGCTTGAGAACTCGGTTCCTCACAGACGGTATCTAAGAGATCAACAGGAGTCAGGCAACAGTCTATCGCAGAAACAGCTTCTCGTGTCTTACGAAATGATGGAAAATGTGGATGTCAATATTGGCAAGTTGATCCAGGCATTGAAAGATAAGGGGATTTACAATGATACAATGGTGATTTTTCTAAGCGACAACGGTGCTTTTTACTCCGAGCATCAGATGACCACAAAAGGCCCAACGTTATATGAGGAAATGGTTAGGACTCCTTTGGTGATGAATTATCCTGCGGCGGGAGGTCAATGGCTCTCGGGGAAAAGCGAGGCTTTGATTTCTACACTTGATTTACCTTCTACAATTTTGGATGTTTTAGGTATTGCGAAACCTTCAGAATTTCAAGGTATAAGTTTTGCAGAAATCCTGAATAAAACTCAAACAAAAACTCGAGAAGGCGCTCTTATTCAGTATGCCGATCAGGCGGGGAGATCTTATCCGATGCGAGGTATAGTGACTTCAGGAGGTTATAAATTCATTCATTTTTTGGAATCAACTGTTGAAGGGGGGTATTTGAGTAATTTTGGTATTAGCCTTGATCAGGCTTATTACAATGGAAGTAGTTTCGAATTTTATGATCTTAAAAATGATCCATTTGAACAGCATAACTTACTACCTTATCAAAATGGAGATACGGTAAACAATAACCCACTACAAAGAGCATTAACTGGGAACGATACATCACTCAAACTCAAACTTCGCGATACTCTACGTGAGTTTGCGGAGGAACAGACGCGTACGGCTGATCCTAACAGAGTTTCCATTATAGGTGTAAATATAGTTCAAGGGAATGACCGATTTACAATCACTTGGAATACTGACAAATCATCAAATACAGGAGTTACTGTTACTGAACAGAATTGTGTTTCTGGTAACTGTTTATTTGAATACATCAACCTTGAATTGACTACAAATCATATTGCAAGTATCACGGGTTTAAAACCAGGTACAAATTATCTGATAGATTTGTATAGTATTGGAGGAAATGGAAACGGGGGACACAGTCATAGTATTGAGAAAACCTCGGGATCGCAAATCACTCCGACATTTACACCTACTCCTACTCCGTCGCTAACTCCGACACCAACACCTTCGTTCACACCCACACCAACTCCGACGCCATCGGTTACCTCGACACTAACGCCGACATTAACAAATACTCCCACACCGACCCCTCCAACGCCTACGGCTACGCAAGGACAGGTAACACCCACTTTTACCCAAACCCCAACTCTTAAGCCAACATCCACAAAAACACCGACGCCCACAAATACACCCGTTCCTATTGATGAGTGTACCAGACGACCAGAAGGCGATGCCAACTGCGATGACGAGATCAACGTTTCTGATTACGACTGTTTCAAAGCAGAAATCAGTTCATCAGCTCTGGCAAGTTGTTCAACATCTGATTTTGATGACGATGGAGAAGTATCGCTGCTTGATTTTGTCTATTGGAAATTAAATTCAATTTAATACAAAAAAATCCATGAAACTTAAATATCATCAAAAAATCCAGAAATTATTATCATTCTTTGTAATAAGTTTATTGCTGCTAATTGTCTTAAAGGCATTAAATGCTCAACTTACTGTTTACGCTGCGGCGCCGGAAATCAATTTACTTCTTGAGAGTAAAACTACTGTTGCTCCGTCTGAAGAATTCAATGTAACGCTAAAATTATCAAATCAGAGAGTTGACGGAATTCAGGTTGTCCTTAAATATGATAAAAGTAAATTTGAGTATTTTAAGGAGTATTCAGGAGCTTCTGGATTAACCTTTAACCCAGCAAATTATTTTAACTCACCTGTAATTGAAAGAGTCGAAGTTATAAATAGTGAAAAAAATAAGTTAAATGTTTTATTGACATCACCAGAAATAGACGAACAACTGGTCACTTTAAATTTTAAATTTAAATCAAAAACTTCAGGTCAGGGCAAGATTGCATTTGATTCAGAAACAAAAGTATACGGAGTTGACGGTTTGAACAACCCTGTACAGTATACATCAAATCCGGTGAGTTCTGACTTGACAATAAATATTACGAATCCGACGTCAACACCGGTTGTTGGTCCAACATCGACACCTAAACCTATAAATCCAGATGATCTTTTCGGAAAAGTAACACCTCCTCCTGGAGGCGAGGCATTTGAAAATCCACATAGCGGGCTAGGTAGGGTAATAATTGTAGGTATAAGATTAGTCCTTATCGTCGGTTCGATTGCTACGTTGATTTATCTGCTTTACGGAGCATATTTATGGGTATCGTCACAGGGTGATGAAGACAAACTTAATCACGCCAGATTGGTGATGACGCACGCCGTAATCGGCATTATATTAATGATTGTCGCCATCACAATCTTCGGGGTGGTAACTAATGATGTACTTGGAATAATACGCAGAAACAATAATGGTGATTGGATTTTTGGTTTACCAAGTATAAATCAGACTTCTCCTTGATCTTGCATAGTATTCTTAGAAATATTTCTGCATTATCACTATAATGATTTATGTGAAGAACTTACTGAAAAACTGGAGACCTTATAGCATTTTGGTTATCGTTCTATTTGCTTCGATTGGTATTTTTTATTTAAATCAGCAGAATACAAAGGAAAAATTATTACGATCTGAAGCGACTACATCTTTGGACTGTTCATCATGTACAAATAAGGCTTGTATCGGCCTACCCTGTGGGAACGGAAAGTTTTGTGTATCAAATGGAAATGCATTAACCTTGTCCTGCACCAACACCTGTCCCACTAATTTTTTCGGTAATTCAGCAGGGATGAGTTATGTCAAAATTGCTCCTGACGGGACATACACAGGATATCAAGCAAATTTAAATGAAACATATTTTAATGAACCGAGTACAAAATACCGGAACTTGTGGAGTCTATATGAGCGAAAATCTTTTGATAAAGGACTAACCTGGACATGTCCAGCTAAAATCGCACCACCACCGGATAAAAGTTCTTTTTTAATTGAAGGGTATGTTGACCCCAATTTGACAGGATTCAATACATTTATTGGGTTAAGTCGTATTACAGGAACAACTTGGACTGTCAATACAAGTGATCCAGAAAGTGAAAATCCAGTAAATCTATGGTCAGGATCAACTGTTATTTATGAAAGCGCGGGCTTTGAAGGTTTACAAAATGATTCCACGAACGGGCTGCCGATAATAGGCTATGATTCTGCCAATCCGTATATGGTAAGCAAGTTTCAAGAGTGGGGTATAAGTACAAACCGTCGTGATGATAATATTTACAGTCCTTGGACTATTCCGGCAGAAGGAGCAAATTCAGTACATCTCTATTTTCATGGTTGGGAAGGGGAGATAAACAATGTAAGTACTTTGCCAAAATGTAGTCCGAATAATACGGATTTTGAGTATTGCAACTGCGATGATTATGATCCAAATCCTCGGGAAGGGATCAGCAGATGTACATTAGATAAAATTTTCTATGCAACAAATGCCAATACGGAGAATAAGCTAAGTTACCAGGTTTTTAACGGTGATCCTCACAATAAAACTGATAACTCACTCGGAGGCAATCAGTGGCAGTCAGAAACATGGAAGCCTATTTTAACCTCACATACGGTAAAAGAAATCTGTGAAAAACCCTATTGTGATAGGATAGGACATATCGGTGACGAATCAGTCGTAAAGCTGCCCAATGGTACCTTTGTAATGTATTTCAATGGAGGGTATCGTTCAACTACTGGCCGTGATCTTCGATCGTCAATCATGGTTGTTGCCTCTGATGATCCCATTCATTTTGCTGCATCGACGCAAGGAGTTAAACCATTACGCCGTTTGGACGGCCAGTACTGGTATGATCCGAATCTTGTCGATCTTCCTGAAACAGGACTTCCCAAGGAAATCTTAGCAAATTTGTTAAGTTCAAACAGTCTATTTAGTGCAAATTACGACACCACTCTTCAAAAAATTGTGATGATAGTCAGAACCACTGAATTGCCTGCATCTTTAAATTCAAGAACATATCGGCTCGTCATCTCTCCTGATAACCCGTATTATGCAGAACAAGTTGAAGAAATTGATCTTGGCACATATGCTTCACCTTCAAATGTCGCTCCAAAGGGTCATCTTGACCAAAATATTAATGCATGTGAACAGTTTAGGGGCTGGACATGTGATCCCAGTGATTATTCATCTGCTTTGGATGTACAATTATATAAACAAATCGGAAATCAACCTTCTGAATTTTTGCTGTCAACAAAAGCAGATTTGATCAGAGGAAATCCTGAAGGTATTGCTGACCAGTGTGGTGGAAGTGCTGATGTAGATGATCCTGACAGTATGGGAGCTCACTGGTTTGAGGTACTTGTTCCTGATGCAATAAAAACAGGAAGTAATGTCAAAATTTTGGCCTACGCGGCAGATATACCCAGTGATGATAAAATCCAACTTGTCAATTCTCCTAAAACTATTAATTGTCCATCAATAACGCCGATAGACAATCCTGCTCCGAAAGGATATATTGACCAAAATATTGACGCATGTGAACAGTTCAAAGGCTGGACCTGTGATCCCAGTGACTATACCCAAGCTCTTGATGTGCATCTATATAAACAAATTGGAGACCAACCTTCTGAATTTTTGCTGTCAACAAAAGCAGATTTGATCAAAGGAAATCCCGAAGGCACTGCTGATGTCTGTGGTGGTGATCCGTTGGTTGATGATCCGGACAGCATGGGAGCTCATCGGTTTGAGGTACTTGTCCCAGATTTGGTAAAAACAGGAGCTGATGTCAAAATATATGCGTATGCAATAGATATACCAGGTGGTAATAATCCAGATCTCATCGGCTCACCAAAAACCATAAACTGTGCCACGGTAACACCGACGTTAACTCCGACTAGGACGCCGACACCGACACTCACTTATACTCCTACTCCGACAGCAACAAAGATCCCGACACCAACCTTTACGAAGACACCGACGCCTACTTCCACACGAACACCAACACCGACGCGAACACCTACTCCAACATTAACCAAGACCCCGACTCCAACAAAAACAACAATAACAATAACCAAGTCGCCAACTGATGCATGTCTGAAATTTAGTCAAGGCGATGCTACATGTGATAACAATATCAGTAATGATGACCTAAGATGTTGGACATATGAATATGTCTTTAAAAAGAAGCTTGAAGATAAACTCAACTCTGGTCAATCATGTGTGAGATCTACTGACTTTGATGGTAAAAATGGAGTCAACCTTATTGACTTTGTAATATGGAGGTTAAATAAGGAGTGAGCCTAGAGCGGGAATCGAACCCGCGCTCTAACCCTTACCAAGGGTTCATTTTACCACTAAACTATCTAGGCACGAATTTCCCATTGTAGCAAATCATGGTGTTTTTTTATACTATATACTTATTTATATGGCCACAAAAACCGATAAAAAGATCAGAAAAATAAAGATCGATGACGAAACGACATCGGTGCCTTTTATGGTTTATTTTAAAGGTTTTTTTCTTGTAGCTGTAGTTGTGACCGGAATGATTTTGATAAGCTATGCCGCAAGAAATCAGTCTACAAAAAAATCACAAGATAGTTTATCGGAAAGGCTTCCAAGTAGCGAAGAACTCGCTCAAACATTTTCCAAAGACTCAATTCAGAAAAAAATTGAGGATGAAATCCGTACGAATGAGGCCTATAAACAAACCGTCGAGGAGGTGCAGAAACAGTCAAATGTGGTCCTCGGCGAAGCGTCAAAGGCGGCAAGCACGGTGATAGAGGAGTCCAAAGAAATAGTTACCGATCAGATATATGAATATACATATGGAAAAATTGTCGAAGGCATGGTAAATGCTTTGCCAGATAGGCAGAAGGAACTTTTGTTACAGAGGATGTGTAAGTAAATTTCTTAATAAGTTCGAGAAAATGGGGACGCAATATTAAAATGCATGGGATTAAATTGAGCAGGGTGAGAAACATTTACATCTTGTTGTTGTCTAAATCCTGGTAATTCTCCAGTAATAGCCCCTTCTAAAAACAATTCATCAAGCTGATATGAGAGTGCCAATCTTTGAATTTTTTCTAATTGTGTTCTCTCTTTATCCTGGTATAAAAAGGCATTCCAACATGGAAATGTTTGTCCTAATGGAGTATAAAAAGCAAGCGTAGATGTTGATGCCCTAAAACTCCTAGGGAGATGACTGGCAACGTAAACATTTCTACAATGGGGAAAAATGAAATAAAGACTAGGATCGTTTCCGTTATCAGGAAGCATGTCGTATTCTAAGGAGACTTCAGGATATTTTGGTAGCCCGTTTTCGTCAAGATAAGGTATAGTTCTGGCGAAGAAAGAAAAATGTCCTTCAGTACCTTTAGGCTTTACATAACAAACTACATCACCATATCTTGTAGGCCGAGTATTTTCAAAAAACATTTGACTTTCAGGCGTTATGTCATGTTTTATAGGAGAGCGATCATGATTGTATCTGTAGGGAAAACCATAAACCTTCCCCAAACCCTCGGCTCTAGAAAGATATAATTTCCAATTCAAATCCTCTGCTATTGATTTAAGAAATGCGCCATAAATATCTGGCAGAGGTGAGTAACCTTGCATTTCAATTATATTTTTTACCATTTTGTTTTGAAGGGTTATTATATCAAATCAGATCATTTTATGTGTAGGACATCGATTGTTTTTTTTATACATTTTTGTTATTCTCTATACACTTATGGAAATCAAATATTTCGGACATTCTTCATTTTTTATAAAAACCAAATTTGCCAAGATCGTAACCGACCCTTTTGATCCGCAAATGGTCGGCTTGAAATTCCCAAAAATCGAGGTCGACATAGTGACTGTCTCACATAGTCACAGTGATCACAACTACCGCGACAATATAAAAGAAGGGGCATTATTTTTGGATTGGCCAGGAGAGTATGAAAAAAATGAGGTTCGCATACGCGGGTTCAGTACGTTTCATGACAATAAACAGGGTGCAGAGAGAGGTGAAAATGTAATTTATAAGATTGAAGCGGAGGGAGTAAAAGTGTTACACTGCGGCGATTTAGGCCATTCCCTTGATGAAGCGACTGTGGAGCTTATAGGCAGCGTAGACATACTACTAATTCCAACAGGCGGAGTCTACACTATTGGTCCTGATGAGGCGGTAAAAGTGGTCCAGGAAATAGAGCCTTCACTGGTTATACCTATGCATTATGGACGTCCAGAGCTCAACCAGGCTACCTTTAAAGATCTGGCTCCGGTAGAAAATTTTCTAAAGGAGATGGGCGCAAAAGATACTCAAAAAGTTGATAAACTAGTTGTCAAAAAAGAAGAGTTAAATCCCGAAGACATGAAAGTAGTTGTTTTGAGTATTCAGTAATCGGTTATAAGTTATCGGTAGTCGGTAAAATATTCTTACTCTGCATTTTTTTATCTATGAACCGAATTTGCGACCACTAACCACTGAAAACTTATAATATTATGGCTACTCCAAGTGATATTTATAAAACTCCGCCTCATGATTTACAAGCAGAAAGGTCGATATTAGGCGCCGTTCTTATAGACTCGAGCGCTATGTCGCTGGTTGCCGAGTTTGTCTTGCCGCATCATTTTTATGCCAAAGAGAATGCGCTGATCTACGATGCCATGCTCAAACTTTATCAAGAGCAAAAACCGATCGATATAGTGACTTTAAAAAATCAACTAAAAAGCGATGGTAACCTGAAGGTCGTTGGCGGTACCGAATATTTGTCGGAGCTCATTAATGTCGTTCCAACTTCAGCCTACATCGAACAGTACGGACAGATCGTCAAGTCGGTCTACACAAAGCGAAAGATCATCGAAGTCTCCTCAAGATCTGTGGAAAAAGCATTCGAGGACGAGGGGGACGTAAAGCAACTCATTGATGATGTCGAGGCCTCGATTTTTGCTATCGCCCAGGAGCACCAGCACAAGGATTTCATCCCGATCAAAGACATTGTCCAAGATCGTTTTGAAGAGCTTGAAGAGTTTGCCAAAAGCGGAGCACGCACGCGTGGAATTGCGACAGGATTTTCGTTGCTCGATACCAAACTTTCCGGACTGCAAAAATCCAATCTAATTGTCCTTGCAGCTCGTCCCGGAGTAGGTAAGACCTCGTTTGCACTAAATATTGCCCTCCATGCAGCCATGCACGACAAAAAATCAGTCGGTTTTTTTTCACTTGAGATGAGTAAGGAAGAGTTGGTTGACAGACTTCTTGTTGGTCAGTCTGATGTCGATGCCTGGCGTCTCAAGACCGGCAAACTTTCGGATGACGACACAAAAGCAATTGTTTCTGCTATGGGCGACCTTGCTGAAGCTTCAATTTTTATTGACGATACACCTGGTAATTCTATACTTGAGATGCGAACCAAGGCAAGAAAGCTTAAGGCCGAACGTGGGCTTGACTTGGTGATTGTCGACTATTTACAACTTGCGGATGCGGGACGTAGATTTGAGTCACGAGTCCAAGAGGTGACCTTCATTTCACAGGGACTTAAAAACCTTGCCCGAGAATTACAGATCCCGGTGTTATCATTGTCACAACTTTCGCGAGCAGTTGAGCAACGCGGGGTCAAAAAACCACAGCTTGCTGACCTTCGCGATTCCGGAGCAATCGAACAGGATGCCGATGTGGTGCTTTTTATCTATCAAGAACAAGACAGCGAAGACCTTCTCGATAACAATCAACGTATCGTGAAGGTGAACATCGCCAAGCACCGAAACGGACCAACGGGCGAACTTGAGCTCATGTTCCGTGGTGACAGGATAAGGTTTTATTCGATTGATAAGAATACCTCTTAATTATTCATTTCTTCGATCACCAGATTCCTTATGTAGTCTGCCTTACTAACACCGGCATTTTGAGCTTTTTTTGAAAGAAACTCGTTCATATCGCTACTCATCATGAAGTTGAACCGGTAGAGAAGTCTCTGTTTTTTAGCTGTCTTGAAAAACGATTCAATGGTTTTCTTTAGGTCTTGAGTCTTTTCGGGGAGGTAATTTTCCATAGATATCAATCTGCTTGACCCAACCAGTAATGGATTTGGTTTATTCTTCTTTTGAAGCATAAGTACCGGCTTATGTTGTTGTAGAGCAAGTGTAATAAAACGGCCCAGTTCAAAATTTGACTGACTGGCTTCGACGACCAGGGCATCGGCCTTTTTGATTTCGGTTGTCAACTTTGCATCGGCAGAACGATTTTTGGAGAGCTGTGCTAAAATAACCTCCATTGTCTTATTTTTGTTTTTTTTGATGATGTCGGTAATCGGAACTATATCAGACTCATTGATTGCAAGTGTGATGATGTACATGATATTATTGTAACAGAAATACTTTATGTAATTATACAGTATTTTACAATAAAATTTTATAGTTAATTTATGAGAATTATTGACATTTATCGGCGTTACATGATCATGCCAAATCTACAACAGCATATGTTCAGGGTGGCTGCGGTGGGATCAGTAATCTGTGACAGTATTTCCGAAAAAGTTGACCGCGACTCGATAGTTGCTGCATGTTTATTACACGACATGGGAAACATAATCAAATTCAAACTCGATTTATTTCCAAGTTTTGTTGAGCCGCAGGGCATAGAGTACTGGCGAAAAGTTCAAAACGATTTTTTTGAAAAATATGGCCGAGAAGAACATATTGCGACGATCAAGATCGCCAAAGAAATCGGAGTTGACGATACAGTGATGACCTTACTTGAAAGCATCGGGTTTTTACAAGCAAAAGAAAATTTTGAAACTGCCGATTTTGACAAGAAAATCGCGGCTTACAGCGACATGCGGGTTGAGCCCTATGGAGTTGTAAGTCTAGAAGAACGTCTACGAGATGGTAGAAAAAGAACTATCGTCCACAAACCCAACAGCACAGACTTTGTACACTTTACAGAAATGGCAAAATATTTAAAGAAAATAGAAACGCAAATATTTGAAAAAACTTCCATAAGTCCTGATGATGTCACCGATAAAAAAATCTCGATTTATCTCGAAAAACTTCGTGATTTTGATATAAGTGTTCATAAAAGTTGAATAACCTATATTTTTTTTCTATCAGTTATTGTGGTTAATAGCATTCTTCCAATTGCGTATCCTATCAAAGCTCCAAATGTGATATCAAGTAAATAGTGACAGTGTAAATAAATACGGGAAAAAGCAATTAGGATTGCGATCGTATAATATAAAGTCCTTCTT
>MFZZ01000019.1:27667-27801 GCA_001789555.1 Candidatus Roizmanbacteria bacterium RIFCSPHIGHO2_12_FULL_38_13 | reverse complement strand
CGTAGGAAAAGTTCGTACTGATGGGACTGACAAAACACAAAGATTATTTAATAACCAACGTAAACTATTCGCCCATCTTAAGAAACACAAAATAAGATATTCTCTTGGATATCTACTCAAAACTGATGGCAAAT
>MFZZ01000019.1:27337-27595 GCA_001789555.1 Candidatus Roizmanbacteria bacterium RIFCSPHIGHO2_12_FULL_38_13 | reverse complement strand
ATATTATCTTAGTTAGCTCTGAATACCGATCTTCTCCCTGCAATCAATAAAGCCAAAGAAAAAGGTAAAACTGTTGAATATATCGGATTTTCTCATCGTCCGAGTGTTGCGATGGTTGTCAACTGTTCAAAATCCCGACTTCTTACAAAAGAAGATTTACTTCCCTTTGTTAATAAGTCAAAATAAAAAGTTCCAACATAGTCCACCACCCTGGACTATCCTTAATATAATTCTGAGCGACTTAAATCATATTAAAGA
>MFZZ01000019.1:0-27303 GCA_001789555.1 Candidatus Roizmanbacteria bacterium RIFCSPHIGHO2_12_FULL_38_13 | reverse complement strand
TATTTAACCTGTCATAAAATCAGCCCGCCTAAATTAGCGGGCTGTGAAGGAAAAATATACTCTTGTCTTATGGTGAAGCTACTGCAGTACTTCTAAGTACCTGCCCACCACCTACTGCCGATACCCAGTACATTGTCGCACCTGCAATGGCTGAAACTTTCACATTTGCATTGCCGTTGCCTTGACCGTTAGTTGTCAAAGTACCTGTTGCAACTGTTGGACAACCACCTGGATCTTGGTTGACATAGATAGCATACGTAGAATTTGGGGTTGCACCTTTTAGAGCTACCTCTGCTATCACCATTCCATTATTAGTTGTATTGAGAACGGCAAAGCCAAAGGTTGCATCAGCCGGTGCTGGTTGTGCACCTGTCGGACAGGTAAAATTTGCTGGAGCGTTATAAAGAGGTGCTTTTCCTGCTCCTGCAAAAACATTTGAAACTATCGATCCAAATATTGCTGCGCTAGTAGCGCCTGCTATAAGTGCTTTTTTAATATTTATCATAAAATTTCACCTCCTTACTATTGTTAATTTATAATTAGGTATTATGATCTTTATCTATTTAATTTAGGTTAGATTTAAGTAATAATAATGTAAGATAAAACAAAAATGCCTTCAAACACAGTCAACCCTCCTTCGCCTTGAGTTTATCGAAGGGCTTCGGTAGGACAAAGCCAGCCAGTACATAGAGCTTCATAAAAATAAAATATTTCTTCCTTACCCAATTTTGATTGAATAAACTAGTTAGATGTAATAAAATAAGACCATGAAAAAGATAAAAAATGTTTATCAGGAATTGTCTGCTCTTGTATGGAAAGAAGAGGAGTTGTATGTCGCAAAAGCAGTTGAAGTTGAAATTGCAAGCCAAGGATCAACAAAAAAGAAAGCGTTGACAAATCTTCAAGAGGCTTTAGAACTATACTTCGAAAATGAGCCTCAACTGAACATAAGCTCATCTTTTCATGATCTTTCTTTAGAAAAAGTAAATATCCACTATGCCTAAGCTGTATTCAGCACGTAAAGTTTTAAAAGGGTTAAAGAAAGCTGGCTTTGAAGAAGTATCTCAAAAAGGTAGTCATATTAAACTTCGAGGAGTTCGGGAAGGGAAACTGGTTACAGTAATTGTTCCGAATCATAAAACTCTCGCTCGTGGTACATTTGGGAGTATTCTTCGACAAGCAGAAATGACACGAGTAGAATTTGAGAGTTTTTTATAATTCGTTCTATATTTTTTTTAAATGGACACTATTTCAATCTATTCAAACATCATTCTAGAAAGGCGTCCACTTCTTAAAACTATTCTTCAACAATTTGGTGATTTCAGCATTTGGGATGCAACTAATGAGCTTTTAACAAAAGGTAAAAAAAATAAAAATTTATACAATCCTGATTTTATTCAACTTGTGAAAATTGCTTTTCCTTATCTTGATAAAGATTATCTTAAAAAGCTAGATATTTGTTTACGAGAGAATCCCTTAGTATCAACTGCTGATCATCAATGTCCGATCAACCATCCTGTATATATCAATAGTAATATCCAACTTTCTTTATTTACAAAGTCATTTTCACTTAATAAAAAGCCCTATATCATGCCACCGATTCTCTCATTTTCATCATTACCACTAAATAATACGGCTTATATTAGAGGCTTGTTAATGGCATCGCCAAAAGGTGAAAAACGATTTTCTTTTTTTGGCTCCTCGATGAGACATGCAGCTTTGCCTCTTGTCAAAGCATTTTGTTTTGATAAAAAAACCATTAAAAGTTGGTTGAAGGCAAATCAAAATATTTTTTCCAATCATGAATTGGATTTTATTTCTTCACTACTTAAGAAAGTATCAACTGATAGTTCTATTAACAAATGTACAAGCTATTCAGAGCAAATTAGTGTATGGAATAAATGGTTATGGAGTAATTTTTTCCCGGATTATAGAATGGAATTTTTCCCAATAGATATTTTATCTCAAACATTTTTTAGTCATTATTTATTAAATGATCAACAGCTTCCTCTTTATAAATTCTTGTTTGAATGGTCAACCGATAAAATCATTGAGTTGTTTAATGGAATATATGGTTGCTGGAATATTGAAAATAGTAAAGGAACCTTCTTCTTTTGGGGAATTGATGAAAAAAAACGCATGATACCATTGAAATTCGTAAACAATCATCTTATTTCAGATGACACAAAGTTCAGTCCAGTTGAATGGAAACTTTCTTCGATCAATCAAGCATGGAATGATAATCGGATTATTCCGTCTCTTTTAACTAACTATTTAGTCATTGCCGGACATTACGGATTGTTTTGTTCGGGAGCTTTTAATCAAATCGGATATTTACAACCAATGATGAAACAATATGCGCATGGACTAAAAATTATCGGACTCTATAAAGAATCAGAAAGGGTAAAAAAAATAGCTGTTGATGGCATTCATGCATTTCTTTATTTTCTTTTTGGAGTAACTAAAGATGTAGCTATTCCATTATGTGGCTTAAATATACTTCAGGAAAAAAGTAAACTTAAGCGAATTGAAGAAATATTAAAAAAAATTACCGTTAATGAAGGATTTATGATTACTGCTCCGTTAACTTTTTCATATATCGTCAATAAGGCAGACCTACAAAAAGTTCGATTTTCTTTTGAAAAATCTATTCGGGAAATTCGCCCTTACCTACCCTCACAATTTATAATTCAGGACTGGCAAACAAGTTAACTTAGATAATTTTTTTGGTAGTAAATTCCAACATAGTCCACCCTCCTTCGCCACGTCTGACGTGGCTACGGAAGGGCAAAGCCTGCCTAAACAATCTTTCTGTTGACTTTTTAATAATAGTGTATACTGAAAATTAATATGACACAAACAGATACAACCCATGAGGAAATAACAACAATTAATCGTCAATCTCCTCAACAGGTTATTAAGAAAACAACAACACAAGCTGAACCACAAGCAAAAGGAGAAGCCCCTCAAAAAGTGTATGAAAAAAAGAAAACAATTTTCAGATTTAACCAAATTATTTGGTATATTTTAGGTTTCATTGAAGTATTGCTTGCTTTTAGATTTATATTAAAAGCTTTAGGAGCAAATCAATTTGTTGGATTTCCCAATTTAATTTACACGTTAACTGCACCCTTAGCATCGCCATTTCGTGGTATTTTAGGAGAATCTGTTACAGGAAATTCTATGATTGAGTGGTCAACGATAATTGCAGCAATTGTATATCTCTGTGTAGCTTGGGGACTTGTCTATCTCTTGGATATTATTTACCCAATTACACCAAAAGATATGGAAACACAATAATCAATGTTAGTTGCAATAATTGTCATACTTATCATTCTCTGGTTTTTAGGATATATGCCTATAACAGGCATTTCTATCCCGAATCTCGTTCTTTTCACAATCAATAATCATCCGATTACTTTATGGGAAGTTCTAATACTGGCTGTAATTGCCTGGGCAATAGGTATTTTACCCCGACCTTTCCAAGTAATCGCTTCAATACTATTGATTTTATGGATTCTTTCCGTACTTGGTATTTTCGCCATTTCGGGTCTTCCGAATATTATCGTTGTTGCCATTATTTTAGCTCTAATTCTCTCAATATTTCGATAAACAATAATCGACTAAAAATAACAGGATTCATTGTGCTTGGAATACTGAGATAACCTTAAATTAGTTGTTAAATACAAATTAGTATATAAGTATTATGTTAGTAATAATATTGTCTTTAATTGTCGGAACTTTGTTAGTGTATATTTCAAGATATAATTTCCAACCGGTTTCAGTTAATCTTGGATTCACCGTTTTTTCCGGCATTCCACTTTTTTATGTAATTGTGAGCTCATTTGTAATTGGTCTCATACTGTCCTACTTCGTTTCTCTCATTCGATCAGTTTCAACATCGTTTATTCTTCACGGAAAAAATGTTGAAATAAAAAAGAATAAGGAAGAAGTACTGGAGTTAGCAAAACGAGTCCATCAACTTGAGATCAAGAATGAAAAACTCGGAAAAGATTCTGGAATTGAACCAGGAGATAGAAATGCCCTATGAAAACTTTGCTTGGCAAACTTTGGAGAAGGCTTCACTTTTCGAATAAAATACAACTATTTATTATGCGTTTTTTTCAAGATCAATTTTTAGTTGGTGTCACTGGGATCATTTTCAATAATAAAAAGGAAATTCTTCTTTTTAAACATACCTATCGACCACATGCATGGAGTTTACCTGGCGGGTATTTAAAATCTGGAGAACACCCTCGGGAAGCGCTTGAAAGAGAAATTAAAGAAGAATCAGGTTTGGTAGTAAGTGTTGATGAATCACTTAAAACTCGTACCGACCGTGAAACTGCTCGTTTGGACTTGTGTTATACCGGTATTTTAATTGGGGGAGATTTTGTTCCAACACATGAAGTATCGGAATATGGTTTTTTTACTCAAGATAAACTTCCTCTGCTTCGAAAGAACCAAGTATTTTTGATAGATGAGGTTTTAAAATCAAATAATTTACTCCATCCTTTAATACATTAAGATATTGTTTCATGAGTTACCTACTGTATTCAATTTGAGCATAAAAAGTTCAACACCTGCCTCCTTCGCCAAGGATTCGGATGGGCAAAGCCAGTCTGGACTTTGTAGATATAAAGCATAAAAACAATCTAGAGTAAAATATACCCAACATTTAAGCTTAGCTTACTTCCTTTGATATAATTAACTTGTGAAAATCAATCAATTAATACCAGAACTTTTAATCGAGGATATGCAGAAGACCTTAAGATTTTATCATGAGGTTCTCGGATTTCAATCGGAAATTGTTTTCCCTGAAAAAAACCCAATTTTCGCTCAAATTGGCAAAGACGATGCTCACATTATGTTATACAGCAGAAATGATTTTCAAAGAGAAATTCCAAAATTGAAACAGGTGAAAATGGGAGGTTCTATACTTCTTTATTTTAAGGTTGAAAAAATCAAGGATTTTTATAAACAAATAAAAGACAAAGTTAAAATTATTCAAACCATTCATGAAACCGAATATGACAGTATTGAGTTTACTATCGAAGACTGCAATGGTTATTTACTTGCCTTTTCTCAAGATAAGTAAGAGATACTTTTAGATTTTACTAGTTAAATTGATAATACGTTTCAACATAGTGCGCTAGCCTGGACTTAAAGCTTCATAACATTCCATCTTAATATATTGCTATATTTTCACTATGACAAATCAACTTTTGAATTTTGCTAATGAATATATTGATTTCTATATCGATGGAAAAAAAGTCAAAATTCCCTATTGTATAGTTACCCAGAAAAACGATACTAAATCTTCCTATACAATGGCTCGGACAGATAAATATTCTAACTACGCCGGGAAAGGAAATACTGATCAGATTAAAAAAACACTTTTAAATGCTGCTAAAAATAAACATTTTGATCTTATATCCAGAAAGCCCGAGGAAATTACTAAATTTATGATTAGTGAAGGAATTGGTATAGACTGTTCGGGATTTGTTTTTAATATACTTGATAAATTCCTTCGTACAACACACCATATTTCTCTTAATAGATTGATCCTTCGTTATCCCAAGATTCTAGGAAGAATAGAGCTACTTATGTTTGGTATGAACCGAGTGAGACGTTCAAGTGCAGCAATTTTAACAAATGATCTCAACACGATTAAAATCGAGAAAATAAAAGATTTTAAGTTAGCAGACATGATTAGATTAACTCATTTGGATTGGAAAGGAAAGCATGTCGCCATTATTGTGGATATTGATAAAAAATATATTACTTATGCTCATACGAGTGAATTTACGAAAAACCAAAATCCACATTTGGCAAAAATTAAAATAGTTAATGTCGAAGAGGATCTTAAATCCCAAAAATGGTTGGAAATAACTCAAATCGGAACAAATTATGGTGAATATGCTTTTGAGCCGAAAAGAGGAGATTCGGTAAGACGGTTAAAATATTTAACATAACTCTCTTAATAAAAAGTTCAACACCTGCCTCCTTCGCCAAGGCTTAGGTAGGGGAAAGCCAGTCTGGACTATGCTTCTTGAAAATCTAAATTGATATGAAGAGACGGTAAAGGTCGAAACTTTTGATATAATTTAGTCATTACTATTTATATTCAACTTATGAAATGTCCAAAATGTGGTGGTGAAATGGAAGAAGGAATGTTGGGGAAAAAAACTTCAAGGAATGGGTACAATGGCGAATGGCAAAATTATTAAGTCGTACTGTTGTAAATCTTGTGGCTATCTTGAAAATTACGCAAAATAACAATTTTAGACGTAAATCGTTCCAACATAACATATTTTCAATATGAATGACATTGCCGAGACAGATCCAAGCACTTTAAGAAGTCACGTCCTCTCTACCGTACAAAATAAAGGCTGGTATTATAACCAAGATGGCGTTTTTTCATGGTCTGGCAGTGTTAAACAAATTGCACAAACATTGGGTGTTGAACCCGGCCGTGCACAAGATGCGATAGAAAATTCATTTACTCCGGAGGCGCTAACCCAAGTCACTGTCGCTCAAGATGACAAAGAAATTGAGGTTCCGCTTCTTCAAGTTCTGAAAGAGAATGGATATCCTATGTGGATATGGACCGAGGGTGATGAAGCTTGGCAAAGAACAAAATGCGAAAAAACCGGTGTTTGGCAATATGTTGACAAAAAAAATTTCAGCTGTGCACCAAAAGAAAAATCAGATTTATTGGAAAAAATTGTCGCTGAAATTATTCAAAAATATGGAGAAGGCGCTTGCGTTGTCGTCGTTGATGATAAAGCGGCAAATACGGAGAAAAGTCAACAAATTCTTGGTGGAATAAAAGGAATTAATGCTTTTAATTATCATTTAAAACTGAATGATCTTCAGGCCGATCCGACCGCTTTCTTTAATTTTTTACAAAATGACGTGAGAGAGGCAGCTAAAGGTAAGCCGATAATCACTGTGCTTGATTTTGATGGAGTTATTGCAAATACTGACGGCGTACTTCTTGGTAAAGCCACAGATGCCCTGACCGCCCTTATGGAGACAAAATAAACATAAACGTGATATAATACTTATAGAGTTTAGATATTGATTTTTGGTTGAGAAATTTTTTTGTAACTTCAACTCCTTCATTATTAAAGCTCCCTAATAATTTTTAATTTAATTCATAATTTTATGTCTCATTATTATCGTAATCGTTTTAACAAAAATTATTCCCGCGCAACACGAAGAATCAAATCTTTTGATCCGAGCTCTCTTGTGCAAAGTAATAGTTTTACACAAACTAAAGAAACCGAATATATCGCAGTTAATTCTTTTACGAATTTAGCTATCAGCGACATTTTAAAAAAAAATATTTTAGTAAAAGGCTACACCAAACCGACGCCCATCCAAGATCAGGTAATACCGCAAATTCTCGAAGGAAAAGACGTTATCGGTATCGCTAACACCGGTACAGGTAAAACAGCGGCATTTCTTATTCCCCTTCTTAACGAAGTCGAAAAGAACCGTAGTAAAAAAGTTCTCATTGTCGCACCAACCCGCGAGCTTGCCGTACAGATAAAAAATGAATTTTTTGCATTTTCCAGAGGCATGAACATCTATAGTTCCCTCTGTATTGGAGGTGTAAGTATTTACGGACAAAAATATGAGTTACGAAGGAATCCAAACTTTGTTATCGGCACACCCGGCCGGATTAAAGATCTGGTAAATCAAAGAGGGTTGAATCTCTCGACTTTCAATATAGTTGTTCTAGACGAAGTAGATCAGATGCTGGACTTTGGTTTTATCGGAGATATCAGATATCTCATATCATTTTTATCGAAAAACCGTCAGTCGCTTTTCTTTTCAGCGACAATTGATGCGAGAACCAAAGAATTACTTGCCGGTTTTGTCAGGAATCCGGTCACGGTTTCTGTAAAAAAACAGGATATTCTAAAAAATATTAAACACGATATAGTGAGAGTTTCTGATCGCAGCAGAAAAATTGAGCAGTTACACGATCTATTGATCAAAAAAGAATTTGAAAAAGTCCTTATTTTCGGCCGGACCAAATGGGGCGTTCAGAGACTGTCTGATGAACTCGTTCAAAGAGGTTTTAATGCAGACGTAATCCACGGAAATAAAAGCCAATCTCAAAGGTTAAGAATTTTAGAAAAATTCAAAGTAAATGCCATCCAGATTCTTTTGGCGACCGATGTCGCCTCAAGGGGTTTGGACATTGACAAGGTAAGTCATGTCATAAACTACGATCCTCCAGAATCTTACGAAACCTACATTCATCGTATAGGCAGAACAGGCCGTGCGGAAAAGCCTGGCACTGCAATCACTTTTGTTTAAATGCTTTACTAGATATTTACGCCTAATATTCTAATCATGAAAATCCATGCTCCGCAATCACATCCCCGTTATCTGTCAAACTATTATCGTGACCTCATGGCCGAGGCGAGGCTTTTGATTATCTCATTGGTGAAAAGACACAGTATTTTGCCGAAAAAGCTATCGAAGCGGCAGCAGAATATGTAAAACTTTCGCAAATAATTCCCGCATACCTGGAAGTAAATCTTTTTCATGCATCAAAGGCAAGGGAAAGAGCTATTTTGAAACTAAAGAATATATCTAAATAATTCTTTTATAATCTCATCAGCATTTTTATTTCCTTTTTTACAAAAAAAAGATAAATTAATGAAGCTAAAGTAAGTGCAGTTATCATGTTGATAAGTGGCGTAAACGGCAAGAACGAAATCCCACTCATCAACACTCCAGCGCCGACTACACAACCAAGCACAGTCCTAATGAGCGTATCATTGACGAGAAGAATTGTCGGCATAATACGATAAAGCAAAAAGAGCAGGATCACCACCTCGACTGTGACGGCAATTGTGTCTGCGATGGCAAGTCCAAAGGCACCCGCCAAAGATGAAAAATAATATGCAATAAGTAAAAATACTGCAGCACGGATAAATGTGGCAAAAAGTGGCAATTTCGCATTCTGTCTTGCATAGAACGCACGGATGACGACCTCCAAAACCGCCTGACTTAATAGACCAAATAAATACCCGCGGGTTACCCAAACAATGAGTTCATTTTCAGCGGCGGTAAAATCAAAAAACAGTTCGACAAATCCTAAAAGAGTAATCGAAAGCAAAACAGTAATTCCAAGAGTACTTGCGAAAAGAAAACGTATAGCGCCATTTACTGCCCGTGCAAACTCTTCATTTTTTTTACCACTTGCCAGTGTAGAAATGGTTGGCAAAAGAGCGGTTGCTATCGCTGTCGCAATCAGGGTTTCGGGAACCTGCTGAATAAAATATCCATATGTCAGCGCGGTGACAGACCCTTGAGGTAAATAAGAAGCGATGTTATCACGGGCAATGAAGATTAACTGAATAAAAAACACCGTTGCCACCCTTGGACCGGTAAGTCGCAGAACTTTTTTTATTCCTTCGTCTCGAAAATCTATGACTGGAGTCCATTTAAACTCATATTTAAGTAAACCCGGAACCTGTATAACAAGATGAAATAATGCTCCCAAAATCGTCCCATACACGAGGCCGTGAACTCCAAGTCCAAGCGCAGGTAGAGTAAATCCCGCAATCACATATCCCGAGCTTGGAGCAAAAAATACTACGCCGATTATGACACCTAGATTATAAAAAATTGGAGCAAGTGCCGTAAGAAAAAAGTGTTTATGAGCCTGCAGTGAGGCTGTGACTAAACCACTTACAGAAAATATCATCAAAGCAATGAAGTTTATCCTCATGAGTGAAATGACCAAGTCCTGTTTGTCTGCAGGAAATCCTGGAGAGATGCCGAATTTACTTTCGACAACCGGCCTGGCTACGATTGAAAAAATTACTGAAACTACGGCCGTTACTACAAACAAAATATTTGCGGTTTTTGAAAAAAGTTTCCAGGAAGGTTTTTTACCGTACTCTTCGAAATATTCGGCAAAAATTGGGATAAAAGCCATAGCCAGTGCCCCTCCTGAAAAAAGCGAAAGCACGAGATCGGGCAAGTTGTTTGCTACATTAAAAGCGTCGATTTCCGCACCAAATCCAAACTGGTTGGCGATAAGAGCCTGACGGACTAAAGCGACTAATTTATTTCCCGCAAAAAAGAAAGTCAATAAAATTGAGGCCTTAAAGATTTTTGACATATTTAATCGATAATTCAAAGTGATTCTAAAATTTCACGGGCACTAACGAGATTTGGAGAATAATAAATGGCCTTCTCTACTTCTTGTTTTGCTTTTTCTGTTTCACCCAAGCCGATATACGATCTGGCTTTTTCGACATGAAGTTCGGCAAATGAATCATTTCCGACAAGACCGATATCAGCTAGCTCAATTGCTTGTCTATATTCACCAAGCTGGTTTAAAGTTTGCACGGGCTGGATCTGATACCACAACATTCTTCGCGGCCATCCCAAAGCGCGCGATTTTTCAAAAGCTTCTCTTGCTTCCTCATATTGGCCAAGTGCGAAGTAACTGGTTCCCAAATTAAAATAAGCATACATATCGCGGTCATTTTCAGCGATCTCGGTTTTTGCGCGCTCAACGGCTTTTCGATACATTGTTTCTTCATCCCCGTCTTCACCCACAATTTCCATTAATAACTTTTCCAGTTCCGCTTTATAAATCGGCAAATATTCTCGGTTAAAAGCTTTCCATTGAGTACTATCAAACTCATCATATTTATAAACGATATTCACGCCGATATACGAATCGTCAGCAATAAACACTCCTTGTTCATCATCAAATCCCCTAAGTATGGTGACATGACCGATGTCTTCGTTTGGGTGGAGCCAGTCTTCAAGCAAAACATAAAACCCATTGACAAGAAGTGTTTTTATGCGATTGACGTCACCGTTATAAAAAAGTTTTGACTCTATGTCGTACTTTGATTTTAGATAATCACGGATTTCATAAGTAAAAACATTCTTGTCATCATCGTTGGTGCGAAGATCTGCTTTTGTAACGTCCTGTCCGACATTGTAACCGAAATATTGAAGTATCATTGAGGTAGTTGCCGGAGCACAGTTGTTGAAAGTCTGCGGTACCCATTTTGCACCAGGCAACAAGGCGCTGTTTCCTGGCTCTCGAACTTCAATTTTTTCAGCATTTTTAATTATTTCGGTGATTTCGATCAGATTAGTTTTTTCTGTAGGTTTGTATGTATCCGGCTTAGCAAGCTTACGCTTTAGATAATACCCTCCCGCGGCAAGAAAAAATACCAGAATAATAAATGAGATAATGACGAATGGGCGAAATTTTCCATTAAAATTAGATTTTTTTGAGTAATGATAAGATTTTTTCTTCATATTTTCTGTCAAAAAATCAATTGGCTTTGGAATAAGAATAATCAATATTTGCTTGAAAAACAAAAGATGTATGTATAATGAATTTTATATGAATAAAAATCATCTTATTTTTTTAGTAATACTTGCGGTTTTTATCAACATCTTCGTTATACCTCAAATCCCGCGTTTTTTATCACGTCAAAACAGTCTTGACTTAGAATATTTAACGGGAAGTTTCAGACCAATTAAAAAGGCTATTTTTAATAATGACCCCGTTCCGGCGCCACAATTGCTAGCTTATGATAACACAAATAATCAGGTATTAGGAGAAAGTAATTCTAATAAAAGAATTGAAATCGATCTCACTAATCAGCGTCTTTATGCCTATGAAGGTGACAACAAAGTCTATGAGTTTTTGGTTTCGACCGGTAAATGGGGTCGGACTCCAACTGGCAAGTTTCACATTTGGATAAAACTGCGATATACCCTGATGAGTGGTGGCTCTCAAGCTCTTGGAACATATTACTATTTGCCAAATGTACCTTATACAATGTATTTTTATAATGACCAGGTTCCACAGTATCGAGGATATGGAATACATGGAACCTATTGGCACAACAATTTTGGACATCCGATGTCACATGGTTGTATAAATATGAAAACCGAAGAGGTCGAACAACTATACAATTGGGCAATGCCGGATACCAAAGGTCTAAACAGCATTCGAGCAACCGCTGATAATCCGGGAACCGAAATAGTCATTTATGGCAATGCTCCAAACGAGTAACAAAATCACGTAAAACGTCAGATCAAAAATACACGCTTTTGGCGGTCAAGAAGATTTTGAACAAGTGTATCTAGGACCACTGATGCAACACATACTACTTTATCTGCTCCACCATAATAGACAAACAAAGTTTCCTTGACCACCACCATGCCGCAAGGAAAGACTACATTATTAACTAGTCCTACTCTTTCATACGACTCTGTTGGTTCAAGTATAGGATAATGCAATCGAGAAATAATTTTGGAAGGATCATTAAGATCAAGAAGCATTGCGCCTACTCGATACTCATGATCCTTTTTACTTACACCATGATACAGTATTAACCAACCATGTTCTGTTTTATACGGCGGCGCGGCTAAGCCCACCTTTTCCTCATCCCACAGGTTAGCTCGAAGAGGAATATAACTTAAGGTACGCAACCAGACATCTTTACCGTTAAATCTTTCTAAGTCGTCGATATAATCAATCACAATATCATTATCAATTCTGTGAAAAAAAATATACTTTCCATCTATCTTTTCAGGAAAAATGCAGGCATCCTTGTCGTCGATTCCAGGTGGTGAGATGAGTACAGGATCTTTCCAGATCCATTTTCTATTTTTAAAATCAGACAAAGTGATCCAAGTCATGGCAACCCTGGGCACATTAACTCCGTCAAATGCTGTGTACAACATATAAAGTTGGTCACCGATCACCGTCACTCTCGGATCTTCACAACCAGACCATACGCCTGTTTTAGCTTTATCTTCAAATGACTGCCTTGGTTGATAGATCGGTTCGATAAGTCGTTCACTGACGTGAACTCCATCCTTTGATACTGCAAGGCCGATGGTTGAGGTATTATCGGTCGAAAATGCGCGATATAAAATGTTGATATTAGTTTCATCATAAAAAGCCGCCGGGTTAAAAACTGCTTGTGACTCCCAAGCGTGTTCTGATTTGGGCCTAAGGATAGGATTTTCTTTAAATTTCATTAGTTTCGGGGGTAAAACGTCACTCGTTTGCACTCTTTGAAGTAACTGTTTATATGGATATGAGGCACGACAACAGGTAGTATCGGCAGCTCCGTAGTAAAGATAAAAAGTATCATCATCAATGATCGCACCTGACGGAAACACCACTTGTGGTACTATACCAACATGCTCATAATTTACTTCGGGTCGCAGCAATGACTCGCGAATCCGCCCGACCAGTTTCATTGGATTGGTTTTATCAAGCAGTACGGCTTCAATAGTAAAATCTCGAAAGCCAGGAGTATAATAATGCCTGATATTTGCATAAACAAATAACCAGCCAAATTCGGTTGCAATTGGTGGCGCACCCACCTCCATCTGATCACTATTCATTCTCTGCATAGGCAAAACATGTTCATCAAGCGATTTATACCAGTCTCGCCAAAATAATGGGTCCCACATTTCAGCAAGATCATCAAACTTGGCAAGCGCAATTTTGGACGGAGGGAGATCCGTGTGTGGTGTAAGTAAAGCTACATATTTTCCGTCAATTTTTTCAGGGAAAAGAGTCATTGCCTTGGCGTTAAACGGCGTCACCAAATGTCGCTCCTTTATGTTTTTCAAATCCTCACTAATCGCAACAGCGACTTTTATACCACCTGGTGTCGGTGGATACTCCGAAAGTGCGGTATAGAAAATAACATATTTCCCATCGATCTTAACTACTCGCGGATCTTCACAACCATACTGCTCCCAATCTTCAAGAGGTGTAATAAAAAGTTGGTTATTACCGAATACCTTTCCGTCTTTACTTTCACAATGTCCTATCACCGAGAGACGAAGCTGTTTTGTATTGCACTCCTGTTCCTTGCCCATCGCTCGGTAAAGAAGATGATATGTCCCATCCTTTTTGAGGATACAACCGTTAAACGTAGCGTAAGATTCCCAGTCATGCTGTGGATTTGGTTTAACTAAAGGGTTTGTTGGGTCTCGATCAAGAACAATCATAAATTACATAACTTTACTTACTATTGCAGGATCAAGTTTAGCGATGTATCCATGCTTTAGCTCGGCTAAAAATTCTTTAAGATTTGCTGTTGCGACACAAACATAGGAGTCAGCACCACCGTAGTATACAAACAAACTCTCGTCTTTAACTATAGCTCCGCACGGATAAACAACTCCGGACTTAAACCCCTCATTTTCGTACTTTTCTATAGGTTCAAGTATTGGGGCGTTTGAACGATACAAAACCTTTGTCGGGTCGTCAATATCTAACAACATTGCCCCGACTTTATATTTACCGCTATCCTGATTACCGACGGCCTGATAAATGAGTAGCCATCCCTCATCTGTTTTTATTGGCGGAGCTCCGGCTCCGATTTTACGACTGTCCCACATGAGTGGGCGCGGTGAAATTTTATACTCACCCTTTAACCATTTCGTTCCGTCAAATTCCAAACTATCAACAAAGTCAATTAGAATATCTGGGTATATTCTATGAAAAATAACATATTTGCCGTGTATTTTTTCCGGAAAAATAACTGCGTTTTTGTCAACTACTCCAGGAGGAGATATGAGTACTGGTCTCTCCCATAGCCACCTTTGATTTAAAAAATCATCAATGGAGATCGAAGTGATGGCAACTCGTGGTGGATTGATAGAGTCAAATGCCACATATGTCATGTATACTCTGTCGCCTATCCGTGTAAGTCGCGGGTCTTCACACCCACCGTAGCCTCCTCCGGAAACATAACAATGTGATACGTAATTTTTTTTCTCTGTTTTTTTCGTTTCAAAGTTGCGAGATGGAATATATGCAGGTTTATCATGACGACTATCTACATGAAAGCCATCACTGCTTGATGCATAACCGAGTACAGAAATATAATCGTGCCCTTGGGCTCTGTACAACAAGTGTACTTTACCATTTTCGTACAATGCCGCCGGATTAAATGTGTTAAAAGACTCCCAGTGATTTTCACTTTTTGGCGAAATAATTGGATTATTTTTTGATTTTGTTAAACGTAGTGAAACATTTTTTGACCGTAAACCATCCCAAATTTTGTAAGTTGAGTAACAAACCGCATAAATACCTTCATTTTTGACACCCCAGTATGATATAAATTTTCCATTGTGAAATACTACGCCTGCGGGATACACTTCGTGATCGTTCCAAACACTCGCTTGCTCCCACACTGGCGCTGACGATCTCCAAAGCAGCTTTTCCGGATTGTTTCCGTCAAAAATTGCCGCGCCGACACGATATGTGTATTGATCGCCATGTTTTGACTTACTATGGTAAAAAAGTAAAACACCTTCACTTATCTTCATTACATATTCAATTTCTAGTGGACCATCGTCAAAATGAGAATCTCGTTTAGAAAGTAAATTCTTATTGATGATGTTCCATTTTTTTAGATCATCCGACGATGAAATTGAAATGCCCTCGTTTCCACCATAAGCAATATATTTTTGTTTATAATGCAAACTATCTAAAATAAACCTTCGTTCTTGAACGTTAGGTGAGTAATAATTGTATTCAAAACGCAAAAGATCTGATGATGTTGCCGTGCCAAAAATGTTTTTTCCGTTTGACTTTTTTCGGTATTGAAGCAAACAGTAATTATCAATTTGGCTAAAATGCCAATCACTCGTAAGATCGATTTTTTCGTTGAACTTAAAATCGGTGATACGAAGATTTCTACGAAAAACCGAAAAATCGTATCCATCACTACTTTTTGCAACATTGAAGCTGTCTTCAAAATTATTGGACGAAGTAAAATAAAGAAATATCGAGTCTCCGTTATCGACTGCACCCAAAGCACGGAGCCTCCGCGATCTAAAAGTAATACGTTTTTTAATCGCGTTAATGATGTTTGTTAGTTTTTTGTTCACAAGAAAAAAAACACTTCAATAAATGAATAATTTCACTATAATTGAATTAAAAATCCATTGCAACACAAAATTATCAATATTTTGCTTTGGATATAGGGTGTATGAGTGAACAAAATAAAGGAGACAAATTAGTCGACCCACTGGAAAATCTAAAAAAGTTTCTGACTGGAATTGTCGAAGTTTTGCTGACGGCATTCCCGAACATCTTGATAGTTTTAGTTAGTGCATTTCTATTTATTTTGCTTTTCTTGTTTTACTTTTTGCAAGGCACACCTTCTTTACCGTAAAAAACCCAAGTTAATACATTCCTCCCATGCCACCCATGCCTGGAGGAGTCGGTGTCTCTTCTTTTTTCTCGGGAATATCGGCGATTAGTGCCTCGGTAGTAAGTATGGCCGACGCAATAGAGGCAGCATTTTGAAGTGCCGTACGCACAACCTTTGCCGGATCGACTATGCCTTTTTTGAACATAGATCCAAAATCCTGATTGATTGCATCAAATCCATAGTCCGGGTTTTTTTTCTCTTCTATCTGATACATAACACGACCAGGATCAACCCCACTGTTTTGGGCAATCATTTTGATAGGTTCGGCAAGAGCTTGATAGACAACATCGATACCGACTTTTTCTTCGACAAAGTCTACCTTGTCTTTAAGCGCCTTTAATGCCTTTCGTGCCTGTAGGTATGTTGTTCCACCTCCTGATACAATTCCTTCTTCCAAGGCTGCTTTGGTTGCGGCAACGGCGTCATTAACGCGCTCCTTTTTTTCTTTCATCTCAACTTCGGTAGCCGCACCCACCTTTATAACGACAACGCCGCCTGAAAGTTTGGCGAGTCGCTCCTGCAGTTTTTCCCGATCAAAATCAGATGTCGTCTCCGCTGTTTCGCGGCGGATCTGGGCGATACGTGCTTTTATAGCACTCTTGTCTCCCTTGCCGCCGACTATGCGGGTATTTTCCTTGTCTGCCCAGACTTTGTCGGCTCTACCTAAATCTTCGACCTCGACGTTTTCAAGTTTTTTCCCAAGGTCTTCTGAAATCACGGTTCCCCCCGTCAAAATGGCGATATCTTCAAGCATCGCTTTTCTGCGATCACCAAAGCCTGGAGCTTTGACGACTATTGCGTTGAAGGTGCCGCGAAGTTTGTTGACAACCAGAGTTGCCAATGCCTCGCCTTCGACTTCTTCTGCAATGATAACAATGTTTTTTGTGACTTTCACAATTTTCTCAAGCATCGGAAGCAAATCTGAAACTGCAGTAATTTTTTTATCAGTTATAAGAATATATGGATCCTCGATTTCCGCTTCCATACGATCCGGGTTGGTGACAAAGTAGGCCGAAGCATAGCCACGGTCAAACTCCATACCTTCTTTGTGTTCACTCTCCATCTGAAGACCTTTTCCTTCCTCGACAGTGACGACACCATCCTTGCCAACCTGCTTTATGGCTTGTGCAATCATCGTGCCAATCTGTTCGTCAGCTGCTGAAATGGTTGCAACCTGTGTAATTTGACCGATATCATTTGCAGGAATTTTTTTTGCCAGTTTTTGTACTTCTTCTACTATTGCTTCAACGGCACGGTCTATTCCTCTTTTCAAGATCATGGGGTTTGAACCTGCAGTAATATTTTTCATACCCATATTGACTAAAGCTTGTGTAAGCAAAGACGACGTTGTAGTTCCGTCACCTGCGACATCGTTGGTTTTTGAAGCCGCTTCCTTGACCATCTGGGCTCCCATATTCTCAAACGGATCCTCCAGTTCGATCTCTTTTGCTACGGTAACGCCATCGTGAACAACTGATGGAGCTCCCCATTTGCGCTCAAGTCCGATATTTCGTCCTCGAGGTCCAAGAGTGGTAACAACAGCGCGGGCCAATTTGTTTACACCGCCTGAAAGTTTTTGTCTTGCCTTGTCACCGTATATTATTTGTTTTGCCATATTATTAGTAATTCGTAATTTGTAATTTGTAATTGATAATTATTTAACTATCGCCATGACGTCTTTTTGTTCGATAAGTAGCCACTCTTCGTGACCTACCTTAATCTCATTGCCGCCCCATTTTTTGTAGACTACTTTTTGACCGACTTTGACGATCATCTTGTTTTCGCGACCGTCATCACTGCCAAATCCTGTTCCAACTGCCATGACTTCGCCCATCTGGGGTTTTTCTTTAACGGTATCGGGGAGAACTATTCCTGACGCAGTGACCTCTTCTTGTTTGAGAGGTTTAATTAACACATAATCAAACAAAGGTACGATGTTTTGTTTGGATGCCATATTTTTGTTATAGTTAAACTTATAAAGTTAATTGACAAAAATTCTATACGTCATTCCGGACTTGATCCGGAATCTCATTTTTAAGAAAAGATCCTGAAACTAGTTCAGGATGACGAAGTATTTTATATTTATAACTAACGAACTCGTTTTTGTCAAGTGGATAATTCATCTGCTAATTTTATGGAAGAGACAACGGCTCTATCAGAACTAAATAAGTTAAAAGCCAAATTGCAATCTGTTAAGTTGCCTGCTAACCTTATGCAAAAGGCGCTTGAACAAATCGAGCGTGTGAATTTGTCTTTGAAGTACGGAACCGGTGGTTTTACCCACCTAGATATAATAGAAAAATACATAGATTGGATTGTTAGTTTGCCCTGGTATACAGAGACTCAAGATGTAGTCGACCTTCAAAAAACCAAGCAGATTTTGGATAAAAATCATTATGGTCTGGATAAAATCAAACAACGCATTCTCGAATATTTATCAATCTTCAAACTTCAAAAAGAAAAACTACATGCTCATGAACTTCAAGTCAGACCGCTTTTTTTTGTTGGGCTTGCCGGCACTGGTAAAACTACATTTGCTATTTCGCTCGCGCAATCTCTGGGTCGTAAGCTGGTAAGAATCCCTTTTGGTGGGCTATCATCTGCGCAAGACCTGCGAGGTCAATCCAAAACTGCACCGGAGTCACAACCTGGTGTAATCATCAAAGCACTGCGCACTTCACAAGTAAAAAACCCTGTAATACTGCTTGACGAGCTTGATCGTGTGACACCCGAGGCAAGATCGGCAGTCATGGGTGTACTTCTCGAGCTTCTTGATCCAGCCCAAAACATAAATTACAACGATTATTTTATCGACTATCCTTTTGATTTATCAAACGTACTTTTTGTCTCAACTGCAAATAATACCGGAAATATTGCTCCACCTGTTCTCGATCGACTCGAGCTTATCCAGATGCCATCATACTCCGATGAAGAAAAAATAATGATCGGTAAAAACTATATCCTGCCAAAATACATCAAACTCGCCGGACTTGAACCTAATCAGCTGACTATGGATGAAGCTCTTTGGGCCCAACTTGTGAGACCACTTGGATTTGAACCGGGGATAAGAGGCTTGGAAAGATTGATCGAGACAATTGTCAGGAAAGTGGCTTTCAAGATCGTGAGCGGTCAAAGCCAGAGCTACTTCATAAACGCGAATAATGTAAAGGAGTTTATATAGATACTTTAAAATCGAAATTCTTGCAAAAACTTGAAAGTGAAGTGATAATTACTCTATGCGAAAAGGAAGGTTGACTGGACTTGACGGACTGCGAGGTCTTGCGGCACTTTCTGTAGTATTATCACACATAGGTTTTGGGATAGCTTCAATATTAAATATACCTATTGTAATTCTTGCTTATAAAACTCTGGCAGTTGGTCCAAACTCTGTACAGATCTTTTTTGTCCTTTCGGGTTTTTTAATGGCATTTTTATATTCTAAAATAACTAGTGTCCAAACTTTCTTAAAAAAAAGATATGCACGCATAATACCTATTTATGCTGTCGTGGTGATTTTTCTTGGAATACTTAGGATAATGGAGTTGCAAGCTTGGTATCAACAATTTTTCGTACTGATTTCACTGGCTGTCTTTTTTTATATATCCTGGAAAATTATCTCTCGATTTGACAAAAAAGGAATAATTGGTAATCTGATTTTTTACAGTTTTATCGTTCTTCAGATCAGTCTTCTCATCTTTAACTTTTTTATTACACCGAAGCTTGTTGAAAATCACCACTTCTTGATCTCCGATTTACAAAAAGAAATCATATTCCTGTTGTCAAATCTTACTCTGACAACTCAAATTGTTCGCGACGTTGGAGGATATAGTACAGTATTTTGGACTCTGGCTGCAGAACTTTATTTTTATCTTCTATATCCATTTATAGCGATTCCTCTCATCAACTTAGGTAAACGCTACGGTTTTATGGTAGGCGCTATCATTGTTATTGCTACAACAAAAATCATATTTGATCTTGACGATGTAATGCGTGGACTTTTTGCGATGAGCAGCATTAATATCGCTCGGACCTGTGGATTTATAGTTGGAGTTCTGATCGGCACTATTTACGAGTCAAAATCTACATTATGGAAAAAACTTGAAGGGATCTTTTCAAAATTCTGGATCAACATTCTGATCTTAATTGCATTTATTTTGATACAAGCCGGAGACTGGTCAGTCCGTGACGGACAAAGTATCTGGTTTATGAATAGATATTATTTGCTTTCAAGTTGGATTTTTGGACTGACCATCATTGCCGTAATAATTCCAAATACACTCATTCAAAAAATATTTTCACATAAAATTCTTGTTTTTTTTGGACTGATTAGCTATTCACTGTACTTAACCCATATAAACGTAAGCTCCTGGGTTCATCCGATTACCGGTTTCTTCTCTCCTTTTATTCCGAATCAGAGGCTTTATTACTTATTTGAATTCAGCGCATTCATAATGATTAATGTCTTGATATCTTATATACTTTATACACTTGTTGAGGCTCTCTATTTTCAAAGCAAAGCCAAATCCGTTGGCAAAAATAATGCGAGAAATCAAAATGAAAAATTTTCTCCAGTTTCAAAAAACTTTCGTCTATGGACGATAGCTCATGTCGGAGGACTGATAATTCTCATAATGTGGTTATATACTGGCAACTATACTCCGACATTGTTTGTAGCTCACCATAATTTTCAAAACACAAGCATATCCGATTATTTTGTAAGTAAAAAATTTTCGCTTCTTGAGACCGGACCCATACGGACTACAATAAATGCTAAATATGACAATTTAAGTGTAGTTACGATGCGACTGTGGTATTACAAAAATGCACAAGTGACAAGGACAAAAAATAAAAATCCAGCAATCTTGTATTTTCGACTTTATGAGAAAAATTCTTCTAAACCGATCTTCGAATCAAGTCGTTCTGCTTTTGAAATAGAAGGCGAACCCAACTTTCCGTTTGGTTTAAATACTTTGACTGATTCTGTAAATAAAAAATATTCAATTGAATTGCAACTTGTTGGTGGTTCAAAGGAAGATGATATTCTTGTTAATCTTTCACCCGCTTCAATAGTAACAACATATACTAATGAAAAAAGTGAGATATTAAAAAAACCTTATAAACTCGTATTCAATAGACTGGGTTTTATGTTGACACGCGCGGACGCATTATTTTTGCTTGGGTTTATAGCAGTGATTTTAATAGCACAAAAAAGGCGGAAGCCAAATGAGTAAAATCTAGTAAAAGACCATCAGATTTTTCCAGTCTTCATTTTTATATATGGCTTGATCAGCCACAAAAGCAATGCTCCGATTACTGACAATATTACTACTGTAATAATAAGCGCAGGAAAGCCGGCAGAAACGGCCAAATAGCCACCGACCATCGCCAAAGCGGCGCTTGTTATGTCGGTAAGCGTAAAGTAAATACTCCACTCTATGCCTTCTTTATCTTTATCAATATGTCGCGTAAATATTGCCATATAAGCAGGATAAGTAAATGCGGTAAAAAATCCAAGAACGAATTGAACCAAATAAAGTTGCAACGGTGTGCTGATCGTCAAATAAAGAAGAGGTATCAAAGCGGTTAAGATAGAAAATATAAACATCAACCAAAAATCATCACGTTCTCCACGGATTTTATCCAAAAAATGTGCGATCGGAATCTGGAGAATACTTCTTGAAAAAAGATATACTCCTGCGGCAATACCGGCAACCGCTTCGTTTCCTCCTTGAATAAACTCTTCGATAAACAGAGCGAAAATGGGCCCGAGTAGTCCTGCAGCTCCAATAAGTACCGTGTCGGAAATTATCAAAAAGCGGACAACCGGATTTATATCCTGAAGAAAATAATGATGAAGCCTAACCGATCTTCTTCTCATGTGTTAAATAGATAATACTTGAAATTTATCCAAATATCTTTATTCAAATATTCTATTTAAATAGAACATAAGTTGTAAGGTTTGACTTTTCCTGAAATTTTAACCCGGTTCGGAATTTTTAAATCATTGAAAGAAAATTTTAAAACTGACATGCAGATACATTTGAGTTTGGAACCTGGGGAATATTGACCAGATAATTATTTGAATCTTTGTTTAGAGTAACAGTTTGTGAAGAATAATTGGGATTACCTTTATATCCTTCTGGAGAAACTGGAACCGCCTGAAGCGAAATAGATTCACCGTCGTTTATAGTATGGTTATAACTAAATGAATTAAAAGTACCGTCATTTCCTGATTGAACTGTACCTAAGATGTAGAACTCTGGCATTTTAAAAATATTTACAGTTGAAGAACCGTTTACATTTCCTTCTCCGCTATCCCATGACCCGTTGCAGTTATCATCCGAATACAGTCTCCCGTTTAAAGTGACGGTTATCGGTTGCTGTTTATGAAAAGTAAAATTACGGTTATATTGAGTTGATTCATCACCTGAATTATTTTTATACTGAAGGATCATGCTGTTTTGCCCTTCATTAGGAGTAAAACAAAGAGTTGTTATAGAAGCATATTCTGACCAACCACTATTATTGATATTTTGTCTCCGTTGTAAACCGTTTTGATCCCCTCCTGCAGGAGTATCAACTACGCAAAATTGTTGGGATGAGGTTAGAGTAATACTCTGATTTTCACTGGGAAAACTGATATTCATAACCGGAGGATTTGAAGTTCTTTTCGTGGGAGCTATAGTATTTGTAATCTTTATAGTTATTTTTGGCGTTGCGGTTGGATTTTTCAAAATATTGCCACTTTGGTTAGATCCCACATTCTTGCTGTTTTCAGGTTTCTTAGAAATTGATGCATTGGTTTGATTGACTTTAATTGATGCATCGTCTAACTTATTATCTTTTGCAAGAAATTTATATTTGGAAAAAGTAATGATTATTACAAGCAGGAATAAAAACGCAAAAAAAATAACCCGAAATTTTAGGTTTTTTAGGTTTTTATAGAAAGGATTTTTCTGAAGAGTTCTAAAAAAATTTGTCTTCTTTTGCACTTCCGTGGTCCGAGTTATATTTATCATTGATGATTTATATTATACTGTAGTTGTTGCAATAATCAAAACTGCATTTGTATTACTTTTAAGTCTTAACGGAAAAAAAGTCGAATAAAGGGTATTTGTCTTAAAATGCAAAAGATGTTTTAGTCGACGTTCTAAATCTTCTTTACATTTGATATCAGGCTTATTATCCTTACATATAAGAAAGTGGACATTGTTCGATGGCGGTCTTTATCTCGCCGAAGGTGTCCTTTAACTGAAAGATTACCAGTAAACGGCATAGTCACTTTATTGAGGTCTCCTTCGCCAAAAGGCTACGGCGACCGAAGGCGGAGAGGGCGAGATTCGAACTCGCGGTCCCTTGCGGAACATCGGTTTTCAAGACCGACGCACTAGGCCACTATGCGACCTCTCCTATATTTCCGCCAAAGGCGGATCGGCCTTTGGCCGAAGCTTTTAGCGATTAGCTGTTAGCTATTAGACGCTTAATTTTACTTTTTTGATAAGTCCGTTCAATAGCTTTCCGACTTCATTTATCTTTTCTTCGATTGTTTTATCTTCTTTCTTATAAAGCAATTTAATAATCTTTAAACACGCTAATGTTTCAAATAAAGATTTTCTTGATATATATAAATATCTTTTAAATTCTTTATCTTTTTCTGCTCCAGATCCTTCTGCAATATTTATTGGGACTGAAGTTGCCGCTCTTCTTAATTGATCCTTCAATGCAAAGTCATTAAGTTTTTCTGAAAATAAATAAATTTTTTTTACAACTTCCAGTGATTTATTCCAAACGATCAAATTTTCAAATCTATACATATTGCTAATCGCTAATAGCTATAAGCTAACAGCTAATACATGAGGCACGGAGGGGAATCGAACCCCTGCAATAGCTGTTTTGCAGACAGCCGCGTTACCACTTCGCCACCGCGCCACGTCTAACGTGGCTGGCACGTTTGACGTGCCGCCTTTTCAATGACCTATTTTACCTTATATAGACATGTATTGCATCTCATCAGGGCTTATTTTATACTGAAACTATGTCTGTTTGGTCAAAATATAAATCAATATTCATAGTTATTGTTTTAATATTTTTTGTAAGTATTGGATACAATCTAATTGGTAAGGTTAGAGCCGATATTGGTTTTAAATATCTAGCTTCAGGGCCAGCTATTTCTCCAACAACATTTAAATACAATGTGCACGGTGCAAAAAAAGTAATATTTAATGTGTATGTCCAATTCGAAAACGATTATTATAACTATGCATATCAAGTAGATCAGAACGACCAGTTAAGAGGTGATCTTGCTTTGCCAATAGCCGCAGAGAATGTTGAGGTAATAATAACAGCGATTTCAGAAAAAGGTAAAAAGAGTAATACGCTTGGTTTATCGACTCAATGGTATCGTCTACTTCCATTTATTCTTTATCACAATGTCATACCGTACAGTTTTAATATTAAAGAGTAACATTTAAATTTTTATTTTCTTATAAACAACTTTCATATATATTAGACTTTAATAAACCCTATGAAATTTTGGCGTCATTATCATTATAAAAATTTGACTTATCTTACAGTAAGTATCATCATTGCTATTTTCCTTCTGCAAAACAAAGATTTTCAAACTATGCTACACGGTTTGGGTGAATGGGGTTATGTTGGTGCGCTACTTGGAGGCATGTTATTTTCTTCTACTTTTACTGTTTCGATAGGTTCGGTAATTTTATTTGTTCTTGCAAATAATCACCTTTCGTCAATAGAAATTGCTATCTTTGGAGCAATTGGTAGCGTCTTATGCGATTTCATCATTTTCCAAGCCATTCGCAGTCACGGACTAATAGATGAAATAAAACACGTATTTGAGTTCATGGGTGGAGAAAAACTACATCACCTTCTCAATACAAAATACTTTACCTGGACCCTGCCTGTTGCTGGGGCAATCATCATCGCCTCTCCTCTCCCGGATGAAGTTGGAGTGAGCTTGATGGGAATTTCGCATATGCGACCGTCTCGGTTTCTGTTGTTATCTTTCGGTCTAAATTTCACCGGAATTTTGATCATAATCACTGCTGCAAGAATCATCTAAAAAATAGATGATAAGAGCTTTATCATCGACTATAATATAGTCATGAAAAAAATCACTGTCAAATCGCCGGCAAATATTGCTTTCATAAAATACTGGGGACAGACAAAACTTAATCTTTATATTCCGCGAAACAATAACATTTCGATGACTTTGAGCAATTGTCAAACGATTACGACTATAGTTAGAGATCCTAAACTTAAAGAAGATATCATCGAGATACAAAAGGGTGATAAATATTCTCCGCTTCTCAAAGACACTCACAAAGGTAAAAATGCCTATGACCAAATAAACCGCATCCGTAAAATGTCCAAATCTAAAGACAAAGTACATATCCGATCGAAAAATTCTTTTCCATCTGATGCAGGTATCGCCTCATCGGCGTCAGGATTTTCCGCACTCACGGGAGCTTTACTGCTCGCCTTTGATCAAAAAAAAATATTTGATGACAAAAAAGAGTTTTCCAAAGAGGTGCGACTTTGCGGCTCGGCATCTGCTGCAAGAAGTATATATGGCGGTTTTGTCGAACTTAAAACAGGAAATTCGCATGATGAAAGTTACGCGATACAAATAGGTGATGAAAAACATTGGGATTTGGTAGATATTGTCGCGATTGTAAGCCAAGAAAAGAAAAAAACTTCAACCTCACAAGGTCATGCCGCAGTTGACAGCAGTCCATATTACAAAATGAGGCTGATTGAAATGCAACCGAGGATAAAGACGACACGTGAAGCAATCCGCAAAAAAAATATTCGCAAACTTGGTGCAGCTACTGAAGAAGATACGATCTCACTACACATTGTTATGATGACTTCAAAACCTCCGGCATATTACTGGGAACCGGGAACAATCGCTGTTATGAAATCTGTGATCGATTGTCGTGAACAAGAAGGATTACAATCATATTTCTCAATCGATGCCGGTGCGAATGTTCATGTGATTTGTGAAAAAAAAGATGCAAAAGAAATAGAAAAAAAACTAAAAAAAATACCTTTAGTCAAATCAACAATTTATAACGAACCTTGTGAAGGAACACATGAAATAACAAAACATTTGTTTTAATTATGAACGTCACACTTTTCAAACTCGGCGGATCACTCATCACCGATAAGTCCAAACCCTACACCGCCAGACCTCAAATAATTCACAGAGTTCTTTTGGAAATCAAGTCTGCTTTACAAAAAAAGCCTGATATTAATCTGGTTCTTGGCCACGGCGCGGGATCATTTGCTCATCAATCGGCAAAAAAATTTGGTACTATCGACGGTTTTAACAATGACAAAGGCAAATTCGGTGCCTGTTTTGTCCATGCTGACGCAATGAAATTGCATGAGATTGTTCTGGAGGAATGTATGAAGCTTAAGTTGCCAATTTTTTCGCTCCAACCCGCATCCTTCCTGTTAACGAAAAATAAAAAAGTATATTTTGCAAATTTTGAGATACTGGAGGCTGTTCTAAAAAAGAAGATGATACCGCTCATCTTCGGAGACGTCATCATTGATACTCAAATTGGAGCAACTATTTACTCAACCGATAAACTTTTTTCCATGCTGGCGAATTATTTACAAGATAAAAATTATGCAGTAAATCAGATCATCCATTCAGGTCACTACAAGGGGATCTATGATCAGAATGGCAAAGTGATTAAAAAAATTACAAAACAAAATTATTTACAAGTATTAAATACTATCAAACCCTCAATACACGCTGATGTAACTGGAGCAATGGAAGGAAAAATAAAAGAAGCTATCAAAGTGGCTGAAAGAGGGATAAAAACATTGATAACTGATGGTTCTAAAACAGGACAAATCGCCGATGTTCTCCTAGGTAAAAGGGCTGCAGGTACGACAATCTCGAAAGATTAATTACGATTGTTCTGTCAAACCCAAATGAAAATGTCATACCCTCTAAACTTGTAATTTCTCCTCCGACTCGGAGGATTCATGCGTAATTATACTGTCTCCA
>MFZZ01000018.1:7696-9854 GCA_001789555.1 Candidatus Roizmanbacteria bacterium RIFCSPHIGHO2_12_FULL_38_13 | reverse complement strand
TACGCTTATAAATCATTCTGCAGAAGTTCTCTTGGGTTTAAGTGCTAAGAAAGTTATCGGCAATAAATTTATAGATACCGTACCAATATTTGATAAATCAAAAGCTCCTATATCACTAGATAAACGGGCATTTACAAAGGCGCTGACCCATGGCATATCGACTCATGATTCAAATAAATATTATCTACGCTCTGATGGAATAAAGTTCCCGATCGTCTTAACGGTAACCCCTGTTATATTAAACAAGAAAATTATGGGTACGATAGAAGTATTTCGAGATATAACAAAAGAGAAGGAGATTGACCAGTTGAAAGACGAATTTGTATCAATAACTTCACATGAGCTCCGGACACCCCTTACTGCGATCGATGGATTAATTTCAATGATTCTCGACGGGGAATACGGAGTAGTGAATGATAATCTTAGACAGCCTCTTAAAGATGTAAACGAATCAAGCAATAGGCTAATCCGTCTTGTAAACGATTTACTTAATGTTTCCAGAATGCAGGTCGGGAAAGAAAAGTATATTTTGTCAGAATTTTTATTATCCAAAAAACTCAAACAAACATTAGAGTCATTGGACGTAGTCGCTGATAAAAAGAAAATTTCACTTAAACTAGCAGAAATTCCAGACGTGCAAATACAGGCAGATGAAGATAAGTTTCAAGAAGTTTTAAATAATGTTATCGGTAATTCAATTAAATTTACAGACAAGGGTGGAATTACTATTAAAGCACAGGTAAAAGACGATCATGTTGAAATATCTGTAACCGATTCTGGTCTAGGAATCGCCAAAGAAGATCAGTCAAAGTTGTTTGGTAAATTTGAACAAATTAGTACAAAAACAGACAAACCTGCCGGTACCGGACTTGGTCTGTATATTTCAAGAGCAATGGCTTGTAAAATGGGTGGAGACGTCTGGCTTGCGCAGTCAATACCCGAGAAAGGCAGTACATTTATTTTTTCTGTTCCTATTGCCAAGTCGAAAATAGCACAAAGAACTAAAAAAGAAATAGAAAATGAATCAAAAGCTAATCCGGATCATAAATCTAATTAAAAATTATAAGTTGATTAACTAAAAAAAAAAGTGGTAAACTAAAATAATCCTATGTCTCAAACAATATTACTCGTAGAAGATGATAAGGTTCTTGTCAGCATGTATCAAACTTTATTACAAAATCATGGATATGCAGTAAAGATTGGATATAACGGCGAGGAGGGATTGAAAATAGCCTTAAGCGATCATCCTGATTTGATTTTACTCGATGTTAGGATGCCCAAAATGGATGGGATAACCATGTTGGAGCATTTAAGGAAAGACTTATGGGGAGAAAAGGCAAAAGTGATCATCCTTTCCAATTTAGATCCAACGGACCAAATTCTAGGAAGTATTGTCGAAAATCATCCAACATATTATTTAATAAAGTCAAATAATCCACCTGAGCAAGTTCTTGAGCAAATAAAAGAAGTACTTGAAACTAAACAGGAAGAAAAATCTTAAACTACGGCTAAAATACTGCTTAATGAAGTGTCATTATCAGAAACTAAAACAAAAAAAAGCCTAAATATTTGACAACTTGTACAAGGTATTGTACCATATATTTTATATGACAAATGTAATTGCTATTTCAGATGCTAGAGCAAATTTACCTGAACTTGTTAATAAAGCAAACAAGAACATGGATAGATTCGTAATTACTATCAATGGAATACCTAAAGCTGTTCTTCTAAGTGAAGAAGAATTAGAATCATTAGAGGAAACTGCTGAAATATTTGCAATTCCCGGAGCATTGAAAAGTATTAAAAAAGGAGAGGAACAGATAAAAAAGGGTCATTTTGTCCGCTTAGAAGACCTTGACAAGTAATTCATGGATGTAATAATAGCAAAAGGAGCACATAAAAAATATAAGAGTCTTCCGCAATCAGAACAACTTAAAATAAAGAAAAAGCTTTTAAGTCTTTCTAGTAACCCACTTGCTGGTAAAAAATTAGAAGGAAAATTAAAAAAAAGACGAGTTGTTCGCGCTTGGCCGTACAGAATTATTTATTCTATAAATGAAGTTAAAAATAGAGTTGAGGTAAGTGATATTTTGCATTGATAAAAAATATTCACAGCCTGCACTTGAACTTGTACGTTTGACGTCACAATCTGGATACG
>MFZZ01000018.1:7518-7660 GCA_001789555.1 Candidatus Roizmanbacteria bacterium RIFCSPHIGHO2_12_FULL_38_13 | reverse complement strand
GACAGGCAGCAGAGGAAGTCAAAAAGCTTAAAGGTCATATCATCGCATGTACTTGGACGGATTTTGAAAAGTTTGTCAATCGTGAAGCTCATAAAATTCATGTTGCTAAAAATATTCCCGAACGCATCATGATGCTGCTTGA
>MFZZ01000018.1:5479-7469 GCA_001789555.1 Candidatus Roizmanbacteria bacterium RIFCSPHIGHO2_12_FULL_38_13 | reverse complement strand
ATCGGAAACCTATTGTTCTCTTTAATACGGATGGATATTGGAATGGTCTCATTGATCAGTATCAACATATGTATGAAGAAGGCTTTTTACCAAAAAGCCCAAAGGAGTTGTTTTTTGTCAGCTATGATCCAAAAGAAACTATGAAGTATTTATCTTCAGAATTAAATTGAGATTTTAAAAAACCTTCACAAGACCTTTTTTCAAAACAGAATCGAAGCTATTTCGCAGGAAAATTATTGAAAGAACAAGATATAGACCGTTAAGTCCAAAAGAAATTAGTAGTTTATTGTAATCTACTATGCCGTTATACAAAAGATTTCTTCCTTCCTCAAATACATAACTTGTTGGAACAAACATTGCTATTTTTTGTACCCAAACCGGTAATATAGAAAGCGGGTAATAAATTGCCGATAAAGGTGAAATTAACCACACAAGCGTCCATGCCAGTGTTTGAACTCTAGTTCCATATCGTAAGACTATTGCTGAAACTGTAAAGCCAAGCCACCACCCTGTCATAAGAAGCAGAATCATAAAAAACAGTAAATGAATAGATAAAAAGAAAATGCCGACTTTATAGAGAATAAATGCGACAAGTGCTCCAAAAAGAAAGCTCATAACGGACTTAACAGCGCCCAATGCAACAAGAGCAATTACCCATTCGATAAAGGTAAGAGGTGAAACAAACAGATTAATTAAGTTCCAATTCCAAAGTTCTTCAATAAGTCCAAGGCTAATATCTGACTGGGCGCGGTATGTAATATTCCACAGAATTACTCCGGATATAATCATGAAGATGATCTGCTTTGAATCTGCAGTTAGTTGCTGAAAATATAATCCGGTAATACCCCAAATTATCAAGTCAAGTGTAATCCAATAAAATGAGTCGACCATTTTGTCATAGCTCCTTCTAAGGAGATATAAATGTCTTAATATAACGCCATATATTCGTCGAGTATTCATATTAAGCTTCTCTAAATTTGTTTTTACTTGCAATGCTAAGGAAATAATCTTCTAGACCAGGTTTATCAATACTAATTTCATGAAAAGGAATATTTTTACTACTTAAAAATGTTAATAATTCAGCAATTTCTTTCTCTTTTAAATAGATTGAGTATCGGCGGTCTTCGTAATTGATTTTCCAGTTTCTATGTTTTGTATACTCTAATAACGGCTTTTCGTTATTTTTGTCAATTACCAAATTTACAGTTGTTTCATCTATAGTTTTCATCAAGTTATCAGGAGTATCATTAGCAACAATTTTTCCATTATTGATAAATAATATTCTATCGCAGACTTCTTCAACTTCCGTCATGTTGTGGCTCGTAAAAACAATAGAGGTTTTTTTTTCGTCTCTTTGCTTAAGTATGAAATCACGAATAAATTTTGCTATCTCCGGATCTAAACTTGCGGTCGGTTCATCCAACAGCAGAATACTTGGATCGTTTATGAATGCTTTGGCAAGATTGATTCGTGTTATTTGTCCTGAAGAAAGTTCTCTTAATGGCTGATCGAGTATCTCTTTAAGTCTAAAATTATCAATTACATTCTGGATACGGTCAGAACGTTCTTTTATGTCATATAAGTAGGAGATAAAAGTTAAGTTTTCTTTTACAGTTAAATTCCAAGGTAAATTAGTATATGTTGAAGAAAAATTAATTTTTTCCAGTATTTCTTCACGATTTTCATTAAGTTCTTTTCCAAAATATAATATTGTTCCTTTTGTGGGTGTTAAAACACCCAAAAGCATCTGAATAGTCGTTGTTTTGCCGGCACCGTTTGGACCCAAAAGTCCCAATATCTCACCTTCCTTTAACGAAAAGGAGATATTGTCAACGGCCACAAATTTTCCAAATTTTTTTGTGAGGTTTTTAACCTCGAGTGTGTCCATTTTAATATGATATCATAATTTAGCTTGTAGGAAGTAGCTAGCGACAATAAGGTAAGAGTTCACAGTTCTTGACATAATATTCGTCATGCTGAATTTATTTCA
>MFZZ01000018.1:4811-5471 GCA_001789555.1 Candidatus Roizmanbacteria bacterium RIFCSPHIGHO2_12_FULL_38_13 | reverse complement strand
ACAATGAGATCCTGAAACCTGCCTGCCGCAGGCAGGCGAGTTCAGGATGACGTGATATAGATTGATTCAGATTTGTCAAAGAACGTGAACTCTTACACAGTAAGCTACTGGTATAATATGCTATGTCGCCGTTTCTTTCAGTGATAATACCTACTTTAAATGAGGAAAAGTATTTACCTCGACTTCTCAAAGATCTTTCAAGTCAAACAAACAAAGATTTTGAGGTAGTAGTCGTTGACGGCAACTCCGAAGACAAGACTGCGGAAATTGCTTTAAAATTTAGAAATAAATGCAATGAGAGACTGATAACTTCGGATAAAAGAAATCTGGCTTATCAAAGAAACCTCGGGGTAAAACAGGCCAAAGGCAGTTATGTTTTGTTTCTTGATGCGGACATGAGAATCAAGCGTGATTTTATAAGTAAACTCATTAAAAATGCAAAAGACCATAAATATTTGGCGTTTATACCGCTTCATATTCCGGAAAATGCCGAGTATCAGGACGAGTTACTATATAAAGTTATGTCTTTTTTTGTCGAGATGAGTCATCTTACTGAAAAGCCATTCAGTTATGGACCGGTTGCCATGTTTCAACGCGATTATTTCAACACTTTGGGCGGTTACGACGAAAATGTTTTTGTTTATGAGGATCATGAAATAA
>MFZZ01000018.1:3505-4756 GCA_001789555.1 Candidatus Roizmanbacteria bacterium RIFCSPHIGHO2_12_FULL_38_13 | reverse complement strand
TTATTTTTCCATGAGAAGATTTAAAAAAGAAGGGAGAGTACAAGTGCTAAGCAAGTACCTTATTGCAGCGATGCAACTTCTAGCAAACGGAAAAGTTGACAAGAAGGTTTTCACCTATGAGATGGGTGGAAGCGCGAAATATTTGCTGGCAAAAAAGAAGCGAATGGGACTCGCCGACCATGTGTCAAAATATTTCGACAAACTTAAAAATATTCTTGAAGAGGAAGAAAAGAGTTCATGATGAGCGTTTCAGATATCTATCTTTAATCGTTTTCAACTTTTCCTTAACTGCGCGTTCTACATCTACGTTGGTATGCTTGGCAAGATGAAGCAAAGTGATGATAACATCGGCAAATTCCTGATAAAAATTTTTCTTTTCGAATCTTTCGAGTTTTGAAGCGCGCTGAAGCTGTAATATTGACAAAATATCATTACATAGTTCACCAACTTCTTCGTTGAGCTTTACAGTCCAGTAAAGTATCTCACTCTCTTCACGTGTTTTAAGAGGTAAAGATCTTTTTTTCGTATCGCCTAGTTTTGCAACCTCATTTTGGAGATCTTTGATGTTCATAAATTTTCAAAACTGTTCCTCCAACTATCAATATCCATCCGCCAAGAGGCAGAGCTAAAGGTACAAGCTTATTTAGCGTCACATTGACATAGCGTTCGATACGATAGCTCTGTCTTTCAGTTATAAGCGAATTTATTGTTTGTTCAGTCAAACCTTCGACAATATGTTTTTTGTATTCAAAAGAGAAAAGAAGAAATATGAAACCCCATAGTATTAGAATTTTTGCTCTAGATGGTTTGTAAAGCATCCATAATGTGGTAAAAATTATTCCGCAAGAGTAGAGGACGGCTTCAAAATTATGAAGGAGGATAAAATAGACTGTATAAAAAATGTTTTGCTGCGTGTCTGGCGACATAGGAAATTCAAAAAAGGTTTATTTGGTCTTTCGGTTGCGAACTAGTCTTTTTTTCTTTTACCCTTTTTTTTATATTATTCGGATTTATCTTATTATAAAGTTTCTTTAATAAAGAATGGAGATCTAGTTCATTTAACTGCTTTTTCATCTTATCATCAAATCCATTGTATTCTAAAGAATTTATGTCATGATCAAGGTCGAGGTTCTTGACAATTGTGGCGATTTTTTTAAAAAGTTCTATCTGATCCTTATGTTCTTCGATTATTTTTTTCCATTTTTCGTTTTCGATTTGTTTCGAATTCTTTAATAGATTTTCGATAGTCTT
>MFZZ01000018.1:3244-3413 GCA_001789555.1 Candidatus Roizmanbacteria bacterium RIFCSPHIGHO2_12_FULL_38_13 | reverse complement strand
CGGGAATTTTTTTGGGGCTTACTCCAAATTTTTCTTTCACAATCTCCTCGTCGTATAGGGTAAAATCACTGACGCCCCGCTTTGGGGTGATCATAAATACTTTATTGTTTACAAGCTGAAGGAGATCACGATCACCCGACAGGATTAGTATCCTGTCAAACTCTTTTCG
>MFZZ01000018.1:267-3236 GCA_001789555.1 Candidatus Roizmanbacteria bacterium RIFCSPHIGHO2_12_FULL_38_13 | reverse complement strand
TTGCTAAAGTGCCTATGACATCATCAGCTTCAAATCCTGGTTTTTTTAGAGTTGCGATTTTTCCATCATTAAGCATTTCTTCAATTATCGGAATTTGCGGTTTTAGTGTGTCATCCATCGGCGGCCTTTTGCCTTGATAATCCTTGAATAGTTTTTTTCTGAATGTCGGTTTGGGTGTATCAAAACAGACAGCAATGTGTGTGGGTTTGAAGTCGCTTATAACTTTTTGTAACATCAAAAAAAATCCGTAAATTGCATTTGTCGGTATACCTTTTCTGCTTATAAATTCCTTAGGCAGGGCGTGAAAGGCGCGATGGATCATCGCGTGCGCGTCAATGAGAAGTAGAGTTTTCATTTTGTTTTGATTTTTTTCCGACAATTTTCTCAAACTCATCCTGATCCATGTTTTCTTTTTTCATCAAGGTTTCGGCTACTCCGTCAAGCTCTTTCCTATGATCTTTGAGAAGGGTGGCCGCTTTTTCAAAAGCCACATCAAGTATTTTTCTTATTTCAGTATCGATTTTTGCCATCATTTCCTGCGATACCGAGCTTTGTTCCCAATAGGCTTTGCCCCATTCGGTGATGTCCATGGTTGGACCGTAATTTACCGGTCCAAGTGAACTCATGCCAAAATCTGTGACCATTTTACGCGCTATGTTCGTCGCTTGATCAAAGTCATTGGCGGCACCTGTTGTATCTTCGTTAAATACAAGCTGTTCGGCTGCGCGGCCGCCCATGATGACAGCAAGTCTTTCCAGCAAGTGGGTACGAGTTTCGTGAAGTTTGTCGCTGTCTGGTGGAATAAGGGTATAGCCAAGTGCCATACCTCGAGAAACAATTGAGATTCTATGCACAGTATCCGTATGTGGTTGAAAATGGGATACAATTGCATGTCCAGCTTCGTGATATGCCGTAATTTTTTTATCAAAGTCACTCTGAAGTCGTTTTTTTTCAGGACCAAGTTTGACTCGAGTTGCGGCTTCTTCGATGTCTTCCATGGTCACTTTATCACGATTGGCACGTGCCGCTTTTATTGCGGCCTCATTCATCATGTTTTCAATATCTGCTCCCGAAAATCCGACAGTACGTCTGGCAACTTTTTCCCAATCAACGTTTTCTCCGGCAACTTTATTTCGTGAATGTATGGCAATGATTGCCTTACGTCCTTCAACGTCGGGATAATCGACGATCACTCTTCGGTCAAATCGACCTGGTCTAAGAAGTGCAGAATCAAGCAAGTCGCCTCGATTTGTTGCTGCTATAACAACAACTTGTTCGTTTGGAGTAAAGCCATCCATCTCAACAAGAATTTGATTTAAAGTCTGTTCCCGCTCATCGTGTGCCGGCATGACACCGGAAGCACGTGCCCGACCGATAGCATCAATTTCATCAATAAATATGATTGACGGCGAGTTCTTTTTTGCCTGACCAAATAAATCACGTACACGTGCTGCGCCAATTCCGACCAACATTTCCATAAATTCCGAACCGGCGATCGAGAAAAAAGGCACACTGGCCTCACCGGCAACAGCTTTTGCCAACAAGGTTTTACCGGTGCCTGCCGGACCGACCAGAATAACTCCTTTTGGAGTCCTGGCCCCTACTTTTTTATATTTTTCAGGATGTTTCAAAAAGTCGACAATTTCCTCAAGCTCTTTTTTGGCTTCGTCAACACCGGCGACATCTTTGAAAGTCACATTTGATTTATCCTTCATAAACCTTTTTGCTCTAGATTGACCAAAGGAAAACACCGAGTCCTGGGCGCCTCGTGCTTGACGAATAATAAACATGAATAAAAAAAACAAAAGCAGTGCCGGGATGAGGTTGCCGATGATTTGAATGATTGCGGCTGACGTTTGGGTATCCTTGTTTTCTATTGGTACTTCGTCAATATTTATACCGGAATCTGTGAGTATTTGTCTGAAGCTATCGCCTTGTTCAATATATGCTATTCCAACATTACCATTCTTATATTCAGCAGTTATTTTGGTATCTTCAACAATGATATTATCTATACGATCATTTTTTACATCACCAATTACTTTGGAAATATTTACATCTGTGGCATTTTCCGGTGTGGAATTAAAAAGTGGAGTCAAAAGCGTCAACAAAAAAAAACCGACAAAAAAGATTATAAAAATAGTTTTGATATCAAAATTGATTTTGAATTCCTTGATTTTTCTTATCGGTTTTTTTCCACCATTTGTCTGATTTTTCTTCTGATTCATATCGCAATATTCTAACAAATATTTGCTAGAATAGAAAGGCAGTGATCGTATGTTTACCACAATCCAAATAAGTAGTAATGACAAAAAATCGATTATTGATAAAACGTGTAAAATTTTGGCACGTTCTGGTCTCGTGGTTTTTCCATCAGACACTGTTTACGGACTTCTGGTTGATGCGACTAACGAAAATGCCGTAAAAAAATTGATTCGATTTAAAAATCGTCCCTTCGGAAAAGCGATCTCGGTTTTTGTCGCTGATTTTAACATGTTGCAATCGGTAGCTGTGTTGCCTCAAGAAAACTCTAAATTACTTCATCATTTGATACCCGGACCGTTTACTGTCATTTTGCAATCAAGACATAGTGTCTCAAAATTGCTGGAGTCCGAAAGAGGGACAGTTGGCGTCAGAATAACAAATTATCCATTTGTTCAAGAGCTTGTCGAGGCATTTGGCAAACCCGTTACGGCGACGTCCGCAAACCTGGCAGGACGCAGTCCCCATTATTCTGTTAGTTCTTTTTTGAACCAACTTTCTGTAACTAAAAAAAAGCTCATTGATTTGATCATTGACTCTGGAACATTGCCGAGAAACAAGCCTTCGACAGTCGTTGATTTGAGTTCGTCATCATTAAAAATACTACGACGGGGCGACATCGTCTCTAATAAATCAGACGAGTATATTTCCAAATCACCGGCACAAACTCAAAGGCTCGGGAAGTTTCTGGCGGAAAAATCTATAAA
>MFZZ01000018.1:0-195 GCA_001789555.1 Candidatus Roizmanbacteria bacterium RIFCSPHIGHO2_12_FULL_38_13 | reverse complement strand
AGGAATTGCTTCGTATTTTAGAATCGAGAAAATCATTTCTCCGACATTTGTAGTTTATTATGAATACGATATAGAAAAATCAGGATATAAAAAATTCATTCATGCAGATTTGTACAATGTTGAAGTTCCGGAGGAATTTAAATACTTAGGTTTAGAAGATTATTTAAAGAACGGAAATATTATGGTTATTGAATG
>MFZZ01000017.1:28405-29343 GCA_001789555.1 Candidatus Roizmanbacteria bacterium RIFCSPHIGHO2_12_FULL_38_13 | reverse complement strand
TAGGTTCGGGAAAAACAGTTTTAACAAAAGGAATTGCTTCGTATTTTGGAATTGAAAACATTATTTCTCCGACTTTTGTAGTTTACTACGAGTATGAGATAAAAGTTACGAGTTACAAGTTATCTGCCTCGACGGCAGACAGGCGAGTTACGAGTTTTAAGAAATTTGTTCATGTAGATTTATACAATATTGAGGATGAGGAAGAGTTTGAACATCTTGGTCTTGAGAATTATTTAATGTCAGGAAATATTATGGTTATTGAATGGGGGGAGAAATTGGGTGAGCTTTATAAACGATTTAAAGAAAAAGCAAAAGTAATATTTATAAGAATTATTTATAGGAATGAAAACGAAAGAGAGATTATGTATAAAAAAATTACGTCATCCTGAATTTATTTCAGGATCTAGATCCCCGAAATCACCGCTTAGCGGGATCCCGCAAAAGGCGGGACAAGTTCGGGATGACGATATCAAGTTTATGAAAATCCTAGCAATCGATACATCGGCTGACGAAACTTCTTGTGCCATTGTGGACGGCAGAAAAGTTTTGTCGCATGTCGAATATTCACAGATACAGCTTCACAGCAAATGGGGCGGGATTTATCCGTCGCTTGCCAAAAGAGCACATGTTGAAAGGATCGACGGTGTTATTGATACAACAATTCGAAATTCGAAATTCGAAATTCGAAATTTGAACGCAATCGCCGTGACCTATGGTCCTGGACTGGCGATCGCACTTGAAGTCGGGATAAAAAAAGCCAAGGAACTTGCTGTAAAATATAACAAGCCTTTGATTGGTACCAATCACATGGAAGGACATCTTTATTCTTCATTTGTGCAAAACAGCAAAGGCAATCCAAAGAGAGATTTTAAATTCCCATATCTTGGTTTGCTAGTGTCCGGTGGACATACCGAATTGGTCTTTTTTAAAGATCATTT
>MFZZ01000017.1:27847-28256 GCA_001789555.1 Candidatus Roizmanbacteria bacterium RIFCSPHIGHO2_12_FULL_38_13 | reverse complement strand
CTAGGCCAATGCTACAAAAAAATTTACAGTTTTCATTTTCGGGACTGAAGACTTCTTTGTATTATTTTCTACAAAAAATATCTGACGAGGAAAAAACAGAGAATATTGAATATCTAGCCAGCTCATTTCAAGAAGCGGTTTTTGAAACTCTGGTTTATAAAACACAAAAAGCGATTAAGAAAACCGGCGTTAATCGACTGATAGCCGGTGGGGGAGTGGTGGTCAACAAAAGACTTCGATCCATGCTTCGTGAATTGTTAAAAAAAGAAAATGGATCGGTTTCTTTTCCTCCTTACAAATATCTAAACTTTGACAATGCGGCGATGATAGGAGTTGCGGCAGGTTTTCGTGCAGGAAGAAAAATGTTTGTAAAAGATTTGAATAAATTGGATCGTGTTCCTAGGTTATC
>MFZZ01000017.1:26061-27829 GCA_001789555.1 Candidatus Roizmanbacteria bacterium RIFCSPHIGHO2_12_FULL_38_13 | reverse complement strand
TTAATGACAGTATCTATTGTTATAATTACAATAAATTTATGCTAAAACTAAAAAACCTGTCGGTTTCGATCGAAAACAAAAAAATCCTTAAGGATATAGATTTTGAATTTAAAAAAGGAAAAATTTATGCAGTCATGGGACCGAATGGCTCGGGGAAATCCACTCTGGCTTATGCGATTATGGGGCATCCGGCGTATAAGCTTGTAACTCGCAACTCGCAACTTATAACTCAAATATCATTTAAAAATGAAGATATTACCGATCTTGAAGCGAATGAACGGGCAGAAAAGGGAATTTTTTTGTCTTTTCAATCGCCACTTGCGTTGTCAGGAGTTACTGTCTATCAGCTTCTTCAACTTGCGATGAATGGGAAAAAAGATCCTTTAACTATTCGCCGCGAAGCTCAAAAGTATGCAAAAGAGCTGGGGATCAGTGAAGAGCTATTAAATCGTCCTCTTAACGAAGGGGCTTCAGGTGGTGAGCGAAAGAAAATGGAAGTTTTGCAGGCCGCGGTTTTGGACAAGAAGTTTTTGATTTTTGATGAAGTTGATACCGGAGTAGACGTTGACGCGCTTAAAAAGATTGCCGGTTTTCTGAAAAAACATCAAGAAAATAGGACTTATGTTCTCATCACTCATTACAACCGGATCTTACATCATCTTCAACCTGATTATGTATTAATTATGATGGATGGGAAAATTGTGAAAGTAGGCGACGCGTCGCTTGCTAAAAAAATTGAAGAGAAAGGCTATTCAGCTTATTAGCTTTTTAGCGTCGTAGCCTATTAGATTATGATAAATACTTATAAGGATTTAACAGTATGGCAACGGGCAATTGAGTTAGTTGAAGAAGTATATAAAGTCAGCAACAAATTTCCTAAAGAAGAGATTTACGGACTTACGTCACAAATGAAAAGAGCATCGATATCAATCCCTTCAAATATTGCTGAAGGTAGAAGGAGAAGAACGAAGGCCGATTATTTTCGTTTTCTTATTATTGCATACAGTTCTGGAGCAGAATTGGAAACACAGATAGAAATCGCAAAAAGATTAAAATTTATTGATAGTTCTAATTATTCAAAGCTAGATAATTTATTAGATGAAGTAATGAAAATGTTAAACAAAATGCTTAATAATTCTAATAAGCTAAAAAGTTAAGTAGTTAATAAGCTCTATATGTCCACACAAGATAATCTACAATTCGACTACAAATACGGTTTCTCGATGCCGGAAAAGTCCTTTTTTAAAGCTAAAAAAGGCTTGGATGAATCGGTGGTCAGACAGATCTCGAAAATTAAAGGAGAACCTGCCTGGATGACTGAATTTAGGCTTAAGTCTTACAAAATTTTTCTTGAGAAAAAGATGCCCACTTGGGGAGCCGATCTTTCAAGGATAAAGTTTGACAATATTTATTACTATCTGAAGCCAACAGAAACTCAGGCAAAAAGCTGGGATGATCTTCCTTCGGAAATCAAAGATACTTACGATAAAATCGGGGTCCCGGAAGCGGAAAAGAAATTCCTTGCTGGAGTTTCTGCACAATATGAATCTGAAGTAGTCTATGAAAGCATCAGCAAAGAACTTTCAAAGCAGGGTGTAATTTTTTGCGATATGGATACAGGTTTACGAAAATATCCGAAAATAGTTAAAGAATATTTCGGCACACTTATCCCGCCACATGATAATAAATTCGCAGCATTAAATTCGGCAGTCTGGTCAGGGGGATCATTTGTGTATGTTCCTAAAGGTGTCCATGTCAAACTCCCGCT
>MFZZ01000017.1:20057-26020 GCA_001789555.1 Candidatus Roizmanbacteria bacterium RIFCSPHIGHO2_12_FULL_38_13 | reverse complement strand
TTGAAAGAATTTTTATTATTGCGGAAGAAGGAAGTAGCGTACATTACATAGAAGGTTGCACGGCTCCAATTTATACAACTGATTCACTCCATTCAGCAGTAGTCGAAATATTCGTTAAAAAAGGAGCGAGAGTCCGCTACACAACAGTCCAGAACTGGAGCAAAAATGTCTACAATCTCGTCACGAAGAGGGCCCGCGCTGACGAAAACGCCATCATGGAATGGATCGACTGCAATCTCGGAAGTCAAGTGACGATGAAGTATCCAAGCGTGTATCTTTTTGGAGATGGTGCTCGCGGCGAGGTACTTTCGATAGCGTTTGCCGGAAAAGATCAACATCAGGATGCAGGTGCAAAGATGCTTCATTTTGCTCCGAACACTTCATCACGTATCGTTTCAAAATCGATTTCTAAAGAAGGCGGACGCACTTCATACCGCGGACTCGTGTCAGTACACCCGAATGCAAAGAACTCATCAGTCTATGTTTCCTGTGATGCTCTTATTCTTGATGAAGCTTCAAGATCGGACACCTATCCATACATGAAAATAAAAGAAAATGATGTCGAGATACAGCATGAGGCAACTGTCGAAAAACTTGGTGATGAAAAATTGTTTTACCTCATGTCACGAGGGCTAAAAAAATCCGATGCGGAGTCCGCTTTAGTTTTGGGATTTATGGAACCGGTTACCCGTGAAATTCCATTGGAATATTCTATTGAATTAAATCGACTTATTAAATTGGAAATGGCTGGGAGTGTGGGTTAATATGAAATTCATCGATTTAAATAAAGTAAAAAAGGATCACATAATTTTTGATAAAAAAGGTGAGGAGTATGTGGTGTTTTTTCATAACAGAACAGGAAAATTGACTTTTCAAATTACAGAGTCAAACATCAAACTTTATATTTTCGGTCTTTTTACAGGTAAAAAATCTGACGAATTTCATATTGAAACAATTCAACATCATAAAGCTCCAGGATCATTTTCAAATTTACTTATAAAAGGAGTTTTTGAAGATGAATCAAAGTTCATTTATCAAGGTCTCATACGTCTTGAAAAGTCGGCGCAGCAAAGTCACGCTTATCAGAAAAATCAAAATCTTATTTTGTCACCAAAAGTTTTTGTTGATTCTCGCCCTTTTCTTGAGATACTGGCAAACGATGTATTCTGTACTCATGGATCGACAACAGGTAAATTAAACAAAGATCAGCTTTTTTATGCAATCAGTCGAGGTTTGAGTAAAAGCAAGGCCGAAGATATGCTTGTCGAAGGATTTGTAGATGAAATATATAATAAGGTGAAGGAAAAAGTGCCGACTTTTCATGTGTAATTTACGTCATCCCGAATTTATCCCGCCTTTTGCGGGATCCCGCTAAGCGGTGATTTCGGAATCTAAACTGGGATCCTGAAACAGGTTCAGGATGACGATTATTAATCATATTATGCTAAATCCAAAACGAATCAAAAAAGATTTTCCGATTTTTGATAAACATCCGGAGCTAGTTTATCTTGACTCGTCGGCGACTTCACTCAAACCAAGGCCGGTAATCGAAAAATTACTTGAGTATTACACCGATTACACCGCAAACATTCATCGCGGAATATATAAAAATGCCGAAAAATCAACTCAAGAGTATGAGGATACCAGGAAAGTAGTTGCCAAATTCATCAATGCAAAAAGGCCGGAGGAAATCATATTTACTCGTGGCACAACTGAAGGAATAAATCTTGCTGCCTCAACAATTGGTCTTGATTCGATACAAAAAGGTGATGAAGTCGTAGTCAGTCGTATGGAACATCATTCAAACTTTGTGCCTTGGCAACAACTTGCATTTCAAGCCGGTGCGGATTTTAAAGTGATTGAATTGAATGAAAGTTACGAGTTACGAGTTATGAGTTATGAGTCAGAAAAGTTAATAATTAACTTGGGTGGAGTAGTAACAAAAAGAACCAAGATTTTGGCATTGACAATGGTTTCAAATACTTTGGGAACGATAAATCCTCTTAAAGAAATCATTGCGCAAGCAAAAAAAATCAATCCTGCAATTATCACAGTCGTTGACGCCGCGCAAGCTGTCCCACATATGAAAGTCGACGTGCAAGATTTGGGTTGTGATTTCTTAGCTTTTTCAGGACACAAAATGCTTGGTCCAACAGGAATTGGTGTGCTTTGTGGAAAATATGAACTGTTAAATAAAATGTCACCTTATCAATATGGTGGTGACATGATTCGTCAGGTGAAGATTGAGGAAACCACTTTTAATGATTTGCCGCATAAATTTGAAGCCGGTACACCACACATAGCCGGTGTCATTGCCTTGAAAGAGTCGATTAAATATCTTGAAAAGATAGGTTTTAAAAATATCAGAGAACACGAAAAAAATTTGACAATGTATTTGGCTAAAGCTTTATCATATGAGTTTCCTAATTTAATAAAATGTTACGGACCCCGTCAGATCGGTCATATGGGCGGCATAGTTTCATTCACACTAAAAAATCTACATCCGCATGATATTGCTCAAATACTTGATGAGGACAATATTGCTGTCCGCGCCGGTCATCATTGCACTATGCCGCTTCATGATTTTCTTGGTGTTCCTGCAACCACGCGTGCAAGTTTTTATATTTACAATGATGAAGACGATGTTGATAAATTGATTGCCGGTTTGAAGAAAACGGTTAAAATATTGAAATAATATGTCAATATACGGCGATATAATTCTTGACCATTACCATTATCCACGAAATTTTAAGAAACTGAATAAATCTTCTAAAAAAGTCCACGTTGACAATCCTTTGTGTGGTGATTCGATCGACCTTGCAATTAATGTAAAAGATGATCATGTCCAAGATATCGCTTTCCAAGGTCAGGGTTGTGCCATTTCTCTGGCATCTGCTTCGTTGCTGACAGAATATGTCAAAGGTAAGAAAATCTCTGAAGTCAAAAATATTGATACAGATTCTGTGTTAAAATTATTAAATATTGAATTATCACCAAATAGAATAAAATGTGCATTGTTGCCATGGGAAGCATTCATGAAGTTAATGACTAATTAGTAATTTGTAATTATTTAAGATGGCTGACCAAACTCCAAAAAACCCAACAGCTCCTTCGGGCCCAGTTCAAATTAGGAATACAAAAGTCCATGTTGACCGTGATTTGTGCATAGGTGCGGCTACATGCGTTGCGATTGCGCCAAATACTTTTCTTCTCGACTCCGAGGCCAAAGCGATCATTTTGAATACTGCTGATGCCGATACCGATGAGACAATTCTTGATGCGGCCCGTGGCTGTCCGACTGCCGCAATCATTATCGAAGATGCTGCCGGAAATAAGATTTTTCCTAAGTAATTTTCATTCACTTCGCTAATTTATTTAACAACAACATTATCAAGGCTTGATTTTATGTGGAAAAAAAAGGATACTAAAATTATGTTACGGACACAAGATATTAATGATATTAATCTTCGCGAATGTCCCGAATGCGGATTTCCGACTATTTATGGTATGCCTGGAGGCCGTGATGCAACTTGTAAAAATTGTGGCTATAAAGATCCGTGTTGTTATGATTGATCTCGTAACTCGCAACTTATAACTCGTAACTTAATACGCTAAGTTACAAGTTTCAAGTTACAAGTTTTGAGACTTGATGAAATATAACTGGAAAATTGGCGGTGAGGCTGGATACGGCATAATGACTACCGGAACCGTAATCTCAAAAATTGCGACTCGATCTGGTTATCACATCTTTAGTTATTTCGAGTATCCTTCGCTCATTCGTGGGGGTCATAACACAGTGGAAGTTGTTTTTTCCGACGAAGAAATAACAGCATCAAAATGGCATGTAGATATGCTTGTATGCTTAAATAAAGCTACTTACGATCTTCATAAGCATCGACTGACAAGCAATAGTATTGTTATGTATGATCCTGATATTTTTCAGCCGGATATTGAGTGTAAAAAAGTACCTCTGCCGCTAAAAAAAATTAAAGAAAAACAAGAAATCCATCAACAGATGTTGAATACTGTGGCCGTTGGCGGAAGTATCTCAATGCTTGGTGGCGATATAGCAATTTTCGAAGACATATTGAAGCACCAGTTTGCCAGGAAAGGACAAGAAGTTGTCGATTTTAATGTCAGGCTTGCAAAAGTGGGTTTTGACCAAATCAAAGCCGACAATGTAACGCCGCTTAGCATTTTATCGAAAAAAAATGAAACACCAGAAAAAATGGTTCTCACCGGTAATGATGCTTACAGCATTGCTACAGTCGGCGCAGATTGTAAATATTATGCAGCTTATCCCATGACTCCGTCATCTTCAATACTTATGTCACTTGCCGCCTGGCAGGATCAAACACAGATGGTTGTTCGTCACAGCGAGGATGAAATAGCTGTGATAAACTCTGCTCTTGGAGCATCTTTTGCAGGTGTTCGATCATCTGTAGGTACTTCAGGTGGTGGATTTGCTCTTATGGTTGAAGCTCTTTCATATGCGGGTATTGCCGAGATACCGATAGTAGTTTTTTTGGGAATGCGGCCAGGTCCCGCCACCGGTATGCCTACTTGGACAGAACAGGGTGATCTGCTTTTTGCCACACAGGCAGGACACGGAGAGTTCCCAAAAATTGTGCTCGCACCCGGAGATGTATCGGAGATGATAGAACTTACACTAAAAGCATTTGATTTGGCCGATAATTACCAGACGCCGGTGATCATAGTGGCCGACAAATTTTTATGCGAATCGTTTAAAGATTTATTTAAAGATGATGTTGACAAGACATTAAAGGACTATTCTCCAAATAGAGGCCGAATTGTATCCAGCACGACCCAAAGTCCGTATCTTCGATATAAAATTGAGGAGACAGGTGTTTCCGAGATGCTTATTCCGGGACAAAAAGGAGTTTTTTTTCAAGCAAATTCCTACGAACACATAGAAGACAGTCATACTACGGAGGATAGTGAAGCGCGAAAAAAACAGGTGGAAAAAAGGAACAAAAAATGGAATACCTATCTCAAGACTCATTTCGATGGACCTAAATATTATGGAGACAAGTTGGCAGACACGGTGTTTGTTACCTGGGGTGGTGTAAAGGGGATTGTTCAAGAGGCACAAAAAATTTTATCCCGCGAACATAACAAAAATGTTGGTTTACTCCATTTTAATCATGTTTATCCTTTAGACGAGGAGTTGATCAAAAGTTTTTTCAAAGACAATGTTCGATATATCTTGGTAGAAAACAATTCACATGCCCAATTTGGTCAACTTCTTAGGATGCAAACAGGAGTGAACCTTAATGAGAAAGTTTTAAAATATGACGGCAGACCATTTTGGCCCGAAGAATTAGTAAAATATGTGAACGGCGAAAGTAAACAAATACACAATGATGTCCCAAAATCCGAAGATGTTGAAAAGCCTGAAGCAACATCGGATCTTGAGAAAAGACAAGACGAGCTATTAAACAAGTTGGCGGCAAAGATGGCAACCGCATAATTTTAACAACACATGCAAACACAACCAACACAAACCGGCTTTGATGCATATACACCAACCTGGTGCCCGGGATGTGGAGACTGGGCTATAAGGATCGGAATTAAAACTGCGTTTACTCAACTGGGACTTGATCCATCAAAAATATTTATGGCATTTGATATAGGTTGTTCCGGCAATATGAATGATTTTTTCAATGCATATGCCATGCATACCCTTCATGGCAGAGCCGTAACCAATGCTGTTGGTATGAAGATAGCTAACCACGATCTGACCACAATTGTCATCGGTGGAGACGGGGGCATTTATGGTGAAGGCGGAAACCATTTTTTACATGCCTGCAGAGGCAATCACGATATAACTGTTATAGTTCATGACAACATGGTTTATGGTCTGACCAAAGGACAGGTAGCGCCAACTGCATCCAAAGGTTACAAATCAAGTTCCACCCCAAGCGGCATCATCGAACAGCCTG
>MFZZ01000017.1:18826-20027 GCA_001789555.1 Candidatus Roizmanbacteria bacterium RIFCSPHIGHO2_12_FULL_38_13 | reverse complement strand
GAGCTACGTTTGTAGCCCAAGGATTTGCGGGAGATACCCCGGGACTTATAGCGATAATCAAAGAGGGAGTTAAACATAAAGGTTTTTCTCTGATCAACGTTCTTCAACCGTGCGTCACTTTCAACAAAGTCAACACTTATCATTATTATCTTGAACACACTTACAAACTCGACAAGTCTCATGATCCGACAAATCTCAAAAGCGCTTTGGAAAAAAGTGTTGAAGGTTTTACCGATAAATTCCCTTTGGGTATTTTATACCAATCGAGCAAAAAAACTTTTCATGAAGAGCTGCCTCAACTTGATAAACCACTATATCAAAAAGGCCGTTTTACTGATTTTGATCTGTTAATTGAAAGATTTATGTAAGATGATTTGATAAATATTGACATTTAGCAATTGATCATCTATACTGCTAAAAATATGAACGCAAACATGGTTTCATCCGAAAAAATGGAGTATCCGATAGTTGCAATAAGAGACGGAATTGTGTTCCCGGCAACAGAAAATGTATTGGTTTTTGGTAGGAACAAAAGTGTTGAAGCGATGAAGTCGGCAATGATCGAAGACAAAAAAGTGGTGTTGGTGATGCAAAAGAAACTCGATATGGATAGCCCGGAAGCTGATGATATTTATCATGTTGGAGTACTAGCAACAATTGACAAAATAGCTACTGGAGAAAAAGGTCAAATCAATGCGTTAGTCAAAGGATTGAAAAAAGTTAAAATTACGCAATTTACACAAAAGACTCCTTTTTTTATAGGAAAAGTTGAAGAAATCCACGATGTCGTGACCCAGGATAATGAAATCGTAGCAATAGTCAAGTATATTTCCGGTCAGATAAAGAAAGCAATAAATCTTGGTAAGACAATAGATTTCGTCTTCTTGATGAACATATTAAACATCAACTCCACAGATAACTTTTCAAATCAGGTTGCGATGGTGCTTGACCTTAAAACCTCCGAAAGACAAGGTCTACTAGAAGAGACGGATCTTAAAAAACGTCTTGCCAAAGAAGTCGAGTACATTAACCGCGAAATAAAGGTACTAGAACTTGAGCAAAATATTTCCTCAAAAACACAGCGAAAGTTTGAAAAGAACATGCGGGAAACTTTTTTACGAGAAAAGATGCGGACGATAGAGGAAGAACTTGGAGACAAAAGTGATAATAAGGAAGTTAATGAATATAAAAAGAAAATAAA
>MFZZ01000017.1:0-18589 GCA_001789555.1 Candidatus Roizmanbacteria bacterium RIFCSPHIGHO2_12_FULL_38_13 | reverse complement strand
GGCCGTCATGAAACTAAAAAATATGCAAAAGGTAAATGACCAAAAGTCGGCGCATCAGCCGTCGATACTGTGTTTTGTTGGGCCTCCTGGAGTGGGTAAAACCTCACTTGGACGTTCGATCGCCAGATCTCTTGGTAGGAAGTTTATCAAAGTTTCACTTGGCGGAATACGCGATGAGGCAGAGATCCGTGGACACAGACGTACTTATGTTGGAGCATTACCCGGTCGAATGATCCAAGGCATAAAGCAGTCAGGTACAAACAACCCTGTATTTATGCTTGACGAGATAGATAAGGTAGGTCGCGACTATCGTGGCGATCCTTCTTCTGCACTTCTTGAAGCTCTAGATCCCGAACAGAACCACGCATTTTCCGATCACTATCTTGAGGTACCGTTTGATTTATCGGGTGTATTTTTTATAACTACGGCAAACATTTTGGACACGATACCTGATGCCTTGCTTGATCGTTTGGAGGTTATCCATTTTGCCGGATACACCGAAGATGAAAAGTTTAATATTGCCAAAAATTATCTGATTCCAAAACAAAAGTCAGCTCATCATATTGAGGCTGAAAAAGTGCGCTTCACTGACGAGTCACTGCGCACGATTATCCGCCGATTTACTCGCGAGGCGGGAGTGCGAGAACTGGAACGCCAGATAGCGACAGTCTTTAGAAAAGTCGCCCGCGAAATCGTAGAAAAAAAATCCAACGGTGCCTTAAAAAGTATCGTCAAGTCAGATGTTCAGAAATATTTGGGTCCATATAAATACTCGGCGCAAATGATTGAGGAACACAACACGATCGGCATCACGACCGGTCTGGCCTGGACACATGCAGGAGGAGATATATTGTTTATCGAGGTCGCGACCATGCCAGGGAAAGGGAATCTAACGCTTACCGGAAACCTGGGTGATGTCATGAAAGAGTCATGTCAGGCAGCATTATCTTACATTCGGGCCAGATGGGATATGTTCAAGATGGAGAAGGACTTTTTTGCAAATTCGGACATTCATGTCCATGTTCCCGAAGGTGCCGTACCCAAAGATGGACCTTCTGCAGGAACAGCCATAGTTACATCTATGGTTTCTGCCCTCACGAAGATACCTGTCAAACGTGATGTTGCTATGACTGGTGAGATAACCCTTCGCGGTCGAGTGACCGAGATCGGTGGACTTAAGGAAAAGGTTATTGCCGCACATCGAGCCGGGATAAAAACGGTCATAATCCCGCGAGATAACAAAAAAGATTTGGTTGATATCCCCAAAAAAGTACAGGAAGACCTGAAGTTTATTTTCGCAGATCACATAGATGAGGTCTTGCGTGAAGCTTTGGTTTTCCCAAACGGAAAAAAAGAGTTTGTAGCCAGACCACAGTTAATGATTGAAAAAGAACCTGAAAAAGAAAAAAAAGTAAATTAATCGTTGAAGGTTATTTCATGCCAAGATAAACCGAACGAAGTTGGTGAGCAAGCGTATAAATCTTATATAGGGCAGGTTTCACTACCAGATCATAACTTCCGATAAACTGTTTGTACTTCGTGCCATAGCCCTCCTTAAACCTTGTAAAACCGCCCCAGTCATTTTTTGATGTGTCGCTGTTTGGCGGCAAAGAACCCCACATATCAAACTCTTTTGCTCCAAGATTTTTTCCCAATTTGATCGCCTCCCACATGAGTAAGTTTGAAGCCATCATTTCTCGATGTTTTATTGAAGAACCTCCGTAAGGATAATAAAATCGGTTTCTGAAATTGAATAGTTCATATGCGGCAAGCGGCTCATCTTTATAATATGCGATCAATATATGAGTTATTTTATTTTTCAGATTTTCCCAAATTATGCGATGATATTTTTCATCATGCCCATAATAATGTTGTCTTTCGCAAGTATCAAAATACAACTTTAAAAAAACTTCAAATCCCTGGTCATCAGACTGTTCTTTGACAGTCACACCTTTCTTTGTCGCAAGACGGATGTTGTAGCGCGTTTTCGATTTCATTTTTTTCAGCAGTTCGTCTACGGTTCCATTCAGGTCTAGTATCTGTGTCCAGTCGGGGAACAAAGGATGTTTTGATTTGACAATCTGTTGTCGGTTGTCGGTCATTAATTCCGGACTGATTACTGAATACTGATTACCGATTACCGAAATGTAGGGTTCGAGTTTGATAAATATCAGGTTGTGTTCCCGACCAACCTCAAATAAGAATTCAATAACTTTTATTGAGGGCATAACGGATCGTGGCAGGTAGCCGATTTTCCATTTTGTGTGAGGGACAGGGTGGAGAGTCATCTGGAAAACATTATGGAGATGGTTATCTTTATACTCACCGACACGGATCACATTAACTCCGGTCTCAAGCCTTGCTTGTCCCCATTCCCAGGACTGCAGGGGATGATGCGCCGCATTATTATAAAGCTCCCGATCAAACGTATCCGAGATGATATTAATCATGTGATGTACTTTTTTTTAATAATTCAAGAGTTTCTTTGGCGCACTTTTCCCAGGAAAAGGTCTGCACTCTTTCTTTCCCGACCTTTACCAGCTTGTTGTAAAGATCTGTACTTTGTGCAAGCTGGTACCATTTTTCTATAAGATCAGTTTTACCCAAAGGATCAAAATAAAGACACGCCTCACCGCCGATTTCTGGCAAACTGGATTTTTGTGAACTTATCACCGGACAACCATAGGCCATAGCCTCAAGTATAGGTATACCAAAACCTTCATACAAAGACGGCATGACAAAGTTCCAGGCATTTTTGTAGAGTACAATCACCTCATCGTCAGGGATAAAATCGGTAAAGATTACTTTGTCCTTAAGATTTAGCTTGTTCACCTCTTCAAATATTTCATCATAAAGCCAGCCTTTTTTTCCGACGATTACCAGTTTTAGGTCCTCGTGAGTTTTGCAGTAGTCATCGAAAGCACCAATCAGTGTAACTATGTTTTTACGCGGCTGAAGAGTACCGACATACAAAATGTATTTTTTAGCCTCGAGCTTGAATTTTTTTAAAATTGAACCATCCTCAATTTTTTCCGCTTTCTTTTCGAAACCGTTGTAGATCACGGATATTTTTTTGTCGTCGATGTCGTACCATTTAACGATATCTTTTTTTGTTGTCTTGGAAACCGCGATAATGAGTTCAGATTTTTTTATTGAGAAGGCGGTCCAGTTTTTGAGTTGATAAAGATCTTTTTTTCTAAACTCCGAAGGATAATAAAAAAACGACAGATCATGGATGGTCACGACGATCGGCACCGGACAGTATCGAGGTACATAATGTGCCGGAGAAAAAAATAAATCTATTTCATTTTTTATATAAAGCTGAAGCGGTAAAAAAATTTGCGACCAGAGGGCAACGCCCGGGACTACAGAATATCTGAAAAATTTTTTTTCCTTGGGCATGGTGGCGCCGGGAGCTTTTCTTAGAAAAACAACAAACTGTGTCGATTCGTCTGCGTTTGTTTGAAAATACTCAAGCAGCCTCAAAACATAAACAGAAACTCCTACCCTTTCTTGGACATTAGCTTCATTGCCGTCAATTCCTATTATCATATTAGTTTACTTATTTTTTATCAAAGCTTCCATCATAGTATCATAGTATCTTTTCCAGGTGAATTCGTCGCTCCTTTGCTTCCCTCTTTTCACAAGTTCACGTCGTAGTTCTCTTTCTTTAATGAGAACAAGAAAAGCGTCGGTAATAGATTTTTGATTAAAAGGATCAAATACCAACGCGGTTCCATTTATTGCAATTTCCTCAAGAGACGAGGTGTTACTGGTTGCCACAGGACAACCATAAGCCATAGCTTCAAGTATCGGATAACCAAAGCCCTCATAAATTGACGGAAAAATAAAACCCAAAGCAGATTGGTAAAGCGCAGCCAAATCATAATCGGACACATAGCCAAGGTAGTGAATGTTCTCATTGACAGCAACTTCGCTGTCCCAACCCTGTAGGCCGACAATCACCAGATCAGGAACATTTTCCTCCTCTCTTAATGCATTATATGCATTGATGAGATTTTTAATATTTTTCCGCGGTTCGACCTTGCCAACGGTCAAGATGAACGGGTCAGAAAGTTTGTATTTTTTTAGGACATTAAGTTTTGCCTCTTTGTCCAGGTCTTGATGTGATATCGAGATCCCGGGATAATTGACACAGATTTTTTCGTCATCAACACTATAAATATCCATAAGATCTCTTTTGGTGGTCTGTGAATCGACGAAAATGAGCTTTGATTCCTGCGTTGTCCACTGAAGACGTTTTGTCTGTGTTGACAAGATCTTCGGATGTACGGTATTTGGATATTTCTTAAAAACGAGATCATGAACAACGGTTGCTTTTTTTGAATAAGTAGGCGGCTCGGTCCAGTCGGAGGTGATAAACCAGTCAAGTTTTTTTGTAAAAGGAGGTTTCAAAATATGTAAGTCATTCCACAAGAAGGCCAGTGCTGTCGGTGGTAAACTCCATTTTGTCGTATGTTGCTTTTTGGAATATATTTTTTGTAAAAATTTTTCATTCAATTGCCGCCTAAATCCCGAAAAGAAAAAAACCCATTTATTTTCCGTATCATAGTTTAGTATGGCATCGACCAAGCCTTCGGTAAAACGTCCGACTCCGGTACCTTTGTAAACGATCTGTGAAATATCAATTCCGAGTTTCATAGTTGGGTGCCAATTCCACGATAGACATTTTCCAGTTTTTGGGCGATAGCCTTCCAGCTAAAATGTTTTTTGACCAAAGCATGAGCATTTTTTTGAATGATTTTATACTGTACCTCGTTATCGAGAATGTCGGTGATCTTTTCGACAAACTCCGCCGGACCATGGGCTATTAAAACATGCACGCCGTCTTTGACACCTAGTCCTTCTACTCCGACCTTGGTAGAAATGACTGGCAGGCCGGCAGCCATGCTGGCAAGGATTTTGAGCCGTGTTCCTCCAGGTCCAAAAATAGGTGCAATAAATATAGTTGAGGTTTGATACAGTTTTTTAACTGTCTCACCATCGTCTGGAGCCAGGTCAATAATACTGACATTGCTATTAGCTTGCTTACCCAGCTTTTTAGTACTGTTTTGTCCGGCAATTATCAACCTGGTTTCGGGCATAGAAACAAGCAGTCTTGGTAAAATCTTGTTAATCAAATACTTTGCGGCTTCGACATTTTGCAGCCAGAAAAAATTACCCACGAACAATAACTTCGGATTTTTTTTATCCAGTTTTGGAAATCTGTCGACAAACATCTCATCTCCTGCCCCATTGGGAATAACTACAGATTTTAAGTTTTTGGTCAGTTTTTGGATTTCGTGTTGATCCGAATCGGAAACCGTTGCCACGAGATCTGCCTTCTGCCAGTAAAAAGTCTCCCACATCTTGAGCTTCAAGATATCGACGGAAAACGGCAGACGCAAATAGAAAGGCAGTGTTGAGATAAAATGCTGGTATACCTTGTATTCGACAGTTTGCTCTACGAGAAGGGTAGGAATATTTGTTTTGGGAATGTGCGGCATGATATAAAAAGTTTCGGCGTGAATGACATCGAAATGTTTTTCTTTAAGGAGTTTCTCAATAATTGTTTTTGCCTCCTGTGAGAAATTGCGCACGATGAGAAAAGGGAGTGCGGAAAAGATCGCTTTTAAAATTATTTGTAACTGCCAAGGATTGGTCGCTCTTTTACAAAGATAAATTTCTTTACAGTAGGATTTAAGGTAATCCGCATAAGATTTTTCGTGATTGTCTTTATACAAAGCAACAAGTGTAATATCGTGGTTTTTTCCAAGATACTTGAGAAGGTACAAAGTACGTATCTGTCCGCCTGAAGCAGGTGGATAGGGTAAATACGGTGTCAGCATGAGAATTTTCATTGTATCTTAACTAATGAAAATTGGTCGTTTTCAAAAAGGACATTATAACCTTGGGTTTTTAAGTTTGAAGCAAAATCTTTTTTATCAGTGACAATATATGAGTACCCAAGTTGTATTAGCTCACCAACTTCTTTATATACGGCCGGTGCCCCTTTTCGATCGGCAAGATAGAGTAGAGTTGTATCACCGATCCGGTCGGTGACGATTTTGTCCTGCGGTCTTGTAAAGGTCATGATCAGTTTGGCGATTTGAACTAGATCTTGAGGATAATTGTAATAATCTTTGACTCGGTAATACGAAAAGAAAAATGAAAGAACTAAAACGCTAACAAGCGCAGGGTAAAAAAAGAACTTGTTTATGTACGTCGAAGATATTTTCCCAATTTGTGCGATACCAAGACCGGTTATAAGAGCAAGCCCGGGCAAGGCAATAGTTTGATAGTATTCATGCTGGACGTTGCCTCCCTGAAAAGTAAATAAATACACAAATGATGATAATAAGATGGCATGAAGTAAATATTTTTTAGTCTTTGAGAATGTGCCGATAATAAAAAAAGACACAAGATAGATGCCAAACACCCCTATTCCAATTCTTTCCATAAATATCCATCTGAAAAAAGCCGGCCTAAAAAAAATATTTTTTGGGCCTTCAAATGTATTTACGTACATAAAAAGCAAGTCGCTTGCCGGAATACCTTCAGGATATTGTTGAATATACCATCTCCAAGCTATAAACGGGATCAAACCAAGAAGAACAAAAACGTAAGGTTGCCATTTTTTGAAAATCTCAAACTTGTAGCTCACTATAAACAAATATGCTATTGCCAGGCTGTAAAATATTGTCGTTGGCTTTATCAAAATAGAGCTTGCATAAAAAAGGATGCTCAAAACCAGATAGACATGATTTGAGTTTGACTTTTTTAAGTAAAGATAAATAAAAAACATGGCGATAAACATTGTCGATAATGCTGTAGTTTCGGGAAGAACAACTCTTGAAAAAAATACAAAAAACGGAAACACTGCGTAAATCAGTGATGAAAAAAAGGCTGCCGTCCTACTATGTTCCTTTAAGGCAAAGTAATAGATAATCCAAATCAAAATGACTGAAAAAAAGATCGATGTCAGTCTGCCGTAAACTTCTATCGGCACTATTGGTAGATATTTGTAAAATACTGCAAAGATCGCATTGTATATAGGAAACTCGACGAAACGATATCCTTTTGGATTTTCAATACCGCTTTCTATGCTGGTGAGGTCATCATAACGAGGTTCAAGAAGATTTACACCATCGCGGGCAAAGTTACGGGCTACAGCGGCAGTGTCGACTTGACGCCAAGAATGCAGATCGGCAAGAGGAGTATCGATTTTATAAAGCCGAAAAGCTATAGCGAGAACAGTTATTATAAGTAGGATCAGTAAATCATTTTTTTTCATCCTTTTGTTTTTGATTTATTTTTTTCTTTAATATCCGCAAGCACTGCAAATGCCCCAACAAAAAACCAGAAGGTATAAGCGACTTTTGAAGCGTCAAAAACGTCAATATATGTAGCATTAATGATAAGACCCAACATTCCAAAAAGAAATCCGAAATATAAGTAACTTTCTTTTTTGTCGACAGATTTTATCTTCATCCAGATTTTTTTGACGACTTGTGACAGGATGGCTATCAGTAGCGAAGTGCCCAAAAGTCCAAATTCGCCGAGCCAGCGCAGGAAGTTATTATCTGTCGCCTCTCCAAGTGATGAAGGTCCGGTGCCGAGAATGGGATTTTGTTTCAAGGCGTCGATTGCTCTTGGCCATTCGACCTGAAATCTTGTTGATAGTGAAATATCGACCAAGTACTGTTCGATCGTGACCTGCCTGTTAAACAGCTGTTCGACCAATTTGTTAAGCTCAAGGTCGGTCAATTTTTTTCCACTTTTTGCCGCATCCTCTAAGATAGCTTCTCTGATCTGACGTTTGGCGAGCTCTTCCGTTTTTTTATCAACTTTTGGTTTGGCAACAGGGGTAATTTTTGTGGTATCAACTTTTGCTCCGGCACCGAAATCGCCAGGAGGCAACACATTTGGATCCATTGTTTCTTTAGGCACAAGGATTTTTCCTGTTAAAGAATCAATAAAAATTTGAGTAGGCTGAAAGGTACTTAGAAAGCGCGTTTTCAGGTTGCCTGAAAGAGGAGTAAGAATTGCCGTGATTAATATCACCAGAATCAATAGTTTGAACCGCCTTATATATACTAAAAAAAGTATTATTGTTGCCAGATAGGCAAGATATGAAGATCTTGAGGCGGCAAGAATGAGTGTACCAAGTGAAAGAACAAAAAGCGCAAAAAATATTTTTTTATTGGTCCAAAGGTAAAATCCCAGTAAAATGGGCATCAGAAATATTAAGTACGCAGAAAGGTCATAATGCCCCGCAAACGTTGAAGAGATTCTAACTGCGGGGTCAAGTACCAGAATGTGACCGCGAGAGTACTCGGGATTCATGGTTTGTACTGCCGGCAGGCCAATCAGTTTTTGACCATATCCATAGAGACACACCATCGCCAGGATCACAAAGGCAAAAATGACATATCTTAGAAAATCTTTTTTTGTTTTTGTCGTCGCGTAAACAACAAAAAAAATCAACATGTACTCGATTCTTCTTAAGGCAAATAAAATCCCAAGATGCTGGATCACGATTGTTTTTTGTATCCAATAACCATATGCAAAAGATATAAACATTGATGTCCAAAAGAGTCCAAACAATATGGCATATCTCATCGGGACAACTACTTTTCGTCGTGCAAATTGAATGAGGTAGACAACTGCAATTAAAAGCATGTATATATCTTCGTAGCGAAGATGAATATAGGTATAGTCGACGTTGGTAAACGGCAGTTTAAAAAGTAGAGGCATGATGATGATATATCCAAAGACGAGTATCTTTAATAGGTTATCATCAAACCATTTCAGTGATTTTATAAGCATGTTCATAGGTCTTGACAAGATAAGAATTTTTTGTGAGCCTGCCAACGCCAACTAAAAGCAATGCCTTTAATTGTAGCATACCTTTTAATATTGCAAAAGCGACTGTTGAATGATGTTTTTTATAGAAATAAATAAGTCCTTTGTATACCTGTAAAATCGGAAATGTACGACCGGCGCTTGAAGCCGATCCCAAGTGAACGAATCTGGCCTCGGGGTAAAAATAAGTTTTCAGGTCCTGTTTTGCAGCCCGATACAGAAGATCAATTTCCTCCATATACATGAAAATTTTTTTATCAAAACCGCCAAGTTTTTTAAATATATCTTTTCTTGTCATGATGCAGGCGCCGGATACCCAGTCAACCTTCTTAGCTTCATTTGGTGATGAGCGTGTCAATCCCCAGTAGTCGCCTTTTAAAAATAGTGCTGCAAAAACTACAGGAAGAGAGTAAAACAGTCCGCAAGATGGCTGATCGGTACGATCATTGTTCAATAGTTTTCCTCCGAGAAAATGCAACGTTTCTTCGTTTTCTTTGTAATATTTAAAAAGTCTGGCAACCGCATTGTCAAGCACTACCGTATCGGTATTTAAAAACAGTAAATATTTTCCTTTTGCATGGGTTACAGCACGATTATTACCTTTGGCAAATCCCAGATTTTCCTTGTTATGGAAATATTTTAAATTGTTGTTTTTTATTGCAAGCTTTTTTATTACGGTTACGGTTTCGTCAGTAGAATCATTGTCAAAAACGATTATTTCATATTTCATTTGTTCACCGATTTCCTTGATGATTGACTCGATACATTTTTTCGTCAGTATTGCAGTATTGTATGACAAGAGTATGATAGAAAGCTCTATCTCTTGTTGTCCATGGTTGCTTACGGTCATGAGATATATTATAATCGATTGAAAAATATTAGCCAGCATAGCTCAGTGGCAGAGCACACGTTTCATAAGCGTAAGGTCAGAGGTTCGAATCCTCTTGCTGGCACTTACAGAAATCTAAAAAACCAAAAATGTCAAATCTCAAAAAAAAAATACTTTTCACTTTTTCAGGTTTCGTAAAAAAGGCTAAAGGCAGGGGTAAAAAACTTGGTTTTCCAACGGCTAACATTCAAATACCGTTGGATCTTCCCGAAGGTATTTATGTGGGATACACACAGCATAAGGAAAAAAAACATCCTTCATTGATTTTTATCGGTTCACCGATCACTTTTAAAGAATTTGATAAAAAAGCAGAGATCTACATTTTAGATTATTCAAATGAAATTTATGATGAGTTCCTTGAAGTAGAAGTGCTTAAAAAAATACGAGACAACATGAAGTTTGATTCAAAAGAGGCTCTTATTGAGCAGATGAAAAAAGATGAAGAGGAGGGAAGAGAGTATTTTAAACTTTAATCTGCGTCATCCCGAACTAGTTTCGGGATCCAGATGCTGAATCAAGCCTGCCCTGAAGAGATCCTGAAATAAATTCAGGATGACGAGTTCAGGGTTCAGCATGACGTAGGTTAGATTCTTTTTAGATACTCGCTGCTCTCACATTCTTCCTCGGTAAAATCAACCTGCTCATCGACGAGTGAAGGGTCATAGGGTGGATCGGGATAATTGATAAGCCAGGCATCTTCGGTTCCTATGTTTTCAAGACCGGTCGGGACATTTTTAGGTATAAAAAGTCTGGTTGGAGTAGTACCATCAAGAATATACTCTTCCCGCTTTCCGTCAACATAAACAATTATTTTCATTTTTCCTTTAATACAAACATATCTTGCAGCACGAACGCGGTGCAGATGATAGCCTTTAAAAGCTCGCGGAGTTGCACAAGTCAAATATGCTGTGGTTTTTTCGCCGTCTTTGAAAAGCTCGATCAAAAATCCGTTGTTTTTACCCTGAAGGTCATATGTGGCAACTTTTTTTGCAGTTTCTGTTTTAAGAGTTTGTGTCATATAAAATTTTTTGTGTAACGCAAAACGTGTAACGTGTAGCGTATAAAAGTTAGTATATATAAATTCAATAGAAAATTACATTAATTAAATTACGTTTCGCGTTATACGTTACACGCTTCACGATGTTATTTCCAATCGGGGCGATAATATTTTTTCCGTTTCAAATTATCAGGTAAGTATTCTTGCTTTACTTTTTTCCCCGTTTGTTTCTCTTCAAGCCAGGGATATCGAATATGACCGCGGCCATACCCTTCCTGTTTCATCACTTTATTAGACGGGTTGCGCAGATGCATAGGTATAGCACCGAGTTGTCCGGTTTCGATATCGTGCATTGCTTCCATAATTCCAGTTGTTGAAGCTATAGATTTTTTTGCCGTTGCAAGATAACTTGCTGTTTGGGCCAAAATTAACTGTGCCTCCGGCATACCAACCATGTGAACGGCCTGCATACAGCTTGTGGCCAGTACGAGTGCTGTTGGCTGCGCGTTACCTATATCTTCCGATGCAAAAATTACCATTCTTCTTGCAATAAAAATCGGATCTTCACCAGCTTTAATCATTCTTGCCAAGTAATGTAGCGTTGCATCCGGCTCACTGCCGCGCATACTTTTTATAAATGCCGAGATAGTATCGTAATGAAAATCGCCTTTTTTATCATAATAAATCGACTTTTGTTGCAGTGCTTCCTCGGCAACATTTAGCGTAACGTGTGGAGCAATTGAAGTCGAAAGTTCAATCGCATTTATCGCAGATCTGGCGTCACCGTTTGCAAAAGTTACAATATGATCAAGTGCACTCTTATCAAATTTGTGATCAGGATATTCTTTAACTGCCCGTTTTACAATTTTCTGCAGATCATTTTCATCTAGACTCTTAAGTACATAAACATGCGACCTTGATATAAGCGGAGCGTTCACTTCAAATCCCGGGTTTTCGGTAGTTGCGCCGATAAGAGCTATTGTTCCATCCTCAACTGCGGGAAGAAATGCGTCCTGTTGTGATTTACTAAATCTATGTATTTCATCGACAAAAAGTATGGTGTCTCTTTTGAAAAAATCTTTCCGTTGACGGGCATTTGCTATAACCTGACGAACTTCCTTAACACCACTTGTTACTGCGGAAAATAACACAAATTCTGCATCAATTGAATTGGCTATCAATCTGGCAATCGTGGTCTTGCCGCATCCCGGCGGCCCCCAGAGTATCATTGAAGCAATTTTACCCGACTCGATCATCTGTCTTATTGGTTTACCTTTATCGACAAGATGTTTCTGCCCAATAAATTCCTTGAGAGTTTTTGGACGAAGGCGGTCGGCGAGAGGCTTATCCATAGCTCTATTTTATCATAATGTTATCTCTCTCGCTCGTAATCGAAAATTTAACTCGGTTCCAAGCAAAAATGTTATCTTTATCCATAAAGTCGTGAGTGGCATGTTGCGTGGAAACTCGTAAATTTTGATTACTCGCTTAGATATTTTTTTGTTTTATAATAAAATCAATGCGAAATTTTTTGACAAATTTAGGCAATTTTTTTGCAAACGATCGAGTTAAAAAAATCAGAAATGTTATCGTGATCGGTCTTATTGCTTACATGCTGGCATATTTTATCGATCAGTATTATATCCTTGGTAAAAAGTGGTGGTTTATTCTAGAATTAGTTTAAGCATATGATATTTCGACTTGACAGATTTTTTTTTGACGAAAAGGATATTTTTACTTTTTTCTTTGGTGTTTTTGTCCTTGTTGCAATGTATTTTAGACTTTCTCTTGAACCTTTCAGAAGCGAATCTCTACTAGTCTTTTTCCTGTTTTTACTTACAACCCGCACTATGACCAGTAGTTTACGATTTGAAGGATATTTCATTATTACGTTACTAGGACTGGTTTTTTCATTATTCCTTTCACCGTATGGGGTTGCAGTTTATCTACTTGTCTCTATGATAGTTTATTTGCTTACGCAGAGAGTTTAGATCTTTTTTTTAACTCATTCATAACTTTCTTCACGGAAACATTCTTATTGACCAGCAAAACGAGGAGGTGAAACCAAAGATCGGCAACTTCGGAAACTAATAATTTTTTATTTCTATTTTTTGCGGCAATGATGACCTCTGTCGCTTCTTCTCCGATCTTTTGTGCAATGCGGTCATCACCTTCTTTAATCAAAGTGGTAACATATGAGCCTGCGGGCAGATTTTCTTTTCTGTCTTTTATAATTTTGTAAAGCTCTTCAAGTGTCATAATCATTTGAAATTTTGATAAAAACAAGATTTATTTCCAGTGTGACAAACATTTTTCCCAATTAACCGGACTTTAATTAACAGCGCATCACCATCACAGTCCGCAAATATTTCCATTACTTTCAATATATTTCCTGATGTTTCGCCCTTTTTCCAGAACTTCTTTCTTTTCCTGCTCCAGAAATGAACATCGCCTGTTTTCTTTGTTAAAGAAAGAGCTTCGGCGTTCATATACCCGAGCATGTAAACATTTTTGGTTACTTCATCCTGGATGATTGTAGGTATGAGTTTCATAGGCGAACAGGAATGTTGTTGACCATTAAATATTCTTTAACTTGTTGAATAGTTAGTTCTCCAAAGTGAAAAACTGAAGCGGCAAGTGCGGCGTCGGCTTTTCCCTTGAGAAAAATGTCTTTAAAGTCTTTGAGCTTGCCCGCGCCGCCTGATGCGATTATAGGTACATTAACTGCCTTAGAAACTGACTTTGTAAGATCAATATTAAAGCCCTGCTTCATTCCATCGGTATCGATGCTTGTCAGTAGTATTTCTCCCGCTCCAAGTCTTACAGCTTCTTTTGCCCAGTCAATCGCAGACATGCCAGTATCGGTCTTGCCGCCATTTATGATCACATTCCATTTATTGCCGACAAGTTTTGCGTCCAAAGAAAGAACCACACATTGATTTCCAAATGTTTGTGCGCATTCGATGATTAACTTTGGTTTCTTAAACGCGCCTGTATTAACTCCGACTTTATCTGCTCCCGCCCGAAGAACCTGCTGCATATCTTTTTTGGTTCTTATGCCGCCACCAACAGTGAATGGTATAGTCACTTCTTTTGCGGTCCTGTTGACAACATCAAGCAGGATATTGCGGTTTTCAATCGAGGCTGTAATATCCAAAAAAACCAGTTCATCCGCTCCTTGCTCGTCATATTTTTTTGCAAGTACTACAGGATCACCAGCGTCACGAAAATTTACAAATTGAATACCTTTGACCACTTTGCCTTCGGTCATATCAAGACAAGGGATTATACGTTTAGTTAGCATAATTGTTGTAAAATTTATAAAAATTTTTTAAGACTTGGAACCCCACTTTCCCACTTTTTTCAGGGTGAAACTGAACGCCAACAATGTTATCCTTCGTAAAAATACTACAGTACTTACTTCCATATTCCGTTATTCCGACAGTCAGCTCTTTGTCTTTTGGCACACAAAAATAGCTATGGACAAAGTAAAAAAGACTTTTGTCAGAAATTTCATCAAAAACTGAAAACTTTGAATTGGAAATTTTTACTTCATTCCAGCCAATTTGCGGCACTTTCATTCCCGAGTTAAATTTTTTTACTTTACCTGCAATCAGTCCCAAGCAATCAGCATTTCCTTCTTCGCTTTTTTCCATCAACAGTTGCATTCCAAGACAAATGCCGAGTATCGGTTTTCCTTTCTTAACTTCCTCAATGATGACGCGGTCAAGTTTATTTTTTTTCAGATTTTTCATTCCTTCACCTGCTGCACCAACACCGGGTAAAATCAACGCAGTTGCATTTTGGATTTCCGTTTTGTTACTTGTAACAACAGCAGGAATACCTAGCTTATCTAAAGCATTTTTTACGCTATCCAGATTGTTGATTTTGTAATCAATGATGGCGATCATAGGCTATAGTTTTCCTTCCATTCCTGTGCCTTTGAGTCCGACTGTCGTCCCAGCTCTGTAGGCACAAGGCGCAAGTGCATCTCGTAACGCTTCACCAAAGGCCTTGAACGTCGCCTCCCAGGTGTGGTGTGAATCCTCACCGGCAAAAAACTGAATTTGGACCACGCATCCTGCACCTTGGGCAAAGCCGTCAAAAAACTGACGAATATTCGAGCTCAAAACGTCTTCCACCTTTTCAAGTTTCGCTCCGGGCACGTCACCTCGCAAAAAAGTATATGCTCGTCCGTCAAAAGCCAGAGTGACCGCGACCAGAGCTTCGTCAAAAGCAACGTTAAAAAAACCTCGCTGATTTACTCCATCTGCTTGTCTTGCGTCAAGCATCTCTCGGACTGCTCGTCCCAACGTCAGCCCTGTGTCTTCGACTATGACGTGATCAAGTATCTCAGCAGATGTTGGCCGATAGGAAATATTAAAATTGAGACATGCACGAGAGGATATTCCATCAAGCATGTGATTGAAAAACTTGATGCCTGTTTTGATTTTGTTTGTCCGTCGGTCTTCATCAGCGATGGTGACATCGATCCGAGACTCAAGGGTCACTCGAGTCAGTGAAACTTCGTTCTTTGACAGTTTGTTTATTTTCAAACCTAAATTTGTTTTCATATTGATGAAAATGAAATGTTATTTGACATTTGCTCGCTTCTTTTTGTTGATACGTACATTTATGCTGTTCCAGTGGGCGTCGAGATTTTCGATATTCGAGACGACATCGACTATCTCCTCGAGATTTTGTAATCCTTCACGAGTCACATATTGGATCTCTGAAATTTTCTGAAAATCTTTGACAGTGACCGCTGATGCCATTTTGGCCCAGCCGCCAGTCGGCAAAATGTGACTGGTACCACTGGCATAGTCACCGACGGCCACAGGAGCATAAACACCTAAAAATATTGAACCGGCATTTTTTATTTTTGGCAAAACTTGAAACGGATCTTTGATCAGTATCTCCAAGTGTTCGGGTGCATATTCGTTTGTGAGATCTATTGCCTCCTCCCAATCTCGAACTACAATAGCACAAGAATACCGCTGCAAAGACTCATGAATGATTTCACATCTTGAAAGTTTTTCGATCTGTTTTTCAATCTCTTTTTTTGTGGCTTGTGCCAACTTCATAGATGGCGTAACAAGGACACCCGCGGCATCAGGAGCGTGTTCGGCACGAGCCATGATATCTGCGGCGCAAAAAACGGGGTTAGCATCTTTAGCAGCGAGTATGATCGCCTCCGAGGGACCAGCAATCATATCGATTGCGGTTTCTCCAAAAATCAGTTTTTTAGCAACTTGCGTATATATGCTCCCCGGTCCTGCGATTTTCAACACGGGCTGTATCGTCTCCGTGCCATACGCCATAGCAGCGATACCAGCAATCCCTCCCACCCGATATATTTCGTCTGTACCTGCCATATCTGCAGCAATCAGCATTTCGGGATACTCTCCGGTCGGAGGATAGCACGCAACCACCCTAGGGACACCTGCAGCCTTGGCATTCACGGTCAGAATCTGCATCACTGTTGGCAGTGGGACTTGACCTGCAGGGACAGCAAGACCAGCCGACTCAATAGGTGTGATTTTGTAACCGACTTGAACACCTGGGACAAATGTCTGCATTACCGTCTCTTGTTGTGCTCTCGATAGGGCATTTTTTCTTGCTATCGTAACCTGTCGTTTGATGGTATCTACCACTTTCGTGGAGACTTTCTTATATGCTTCTTGGATGTCATTTTTCTTCACTCTGCAGTTTTTTAGAACAAAATCCTTCTTATCAAACTGGCGCACATACTTTACGATGCCGTTATCACCTTCGGTCCGGATCACGTCTATCCATTTTCGGACAGAATTTTCTACCGATGACATATCGGTCATCGCGCGATTTAGTATTTTTGTTTTTGTTTTCCGATCTGTTTTGTCCCATTCATAGATATTTAGCATAATGGTATTAGTAATTTCTAACAACTGATTTTACTGTCGATATAACACGTTTAATATCATTTTCTTTTGGTATGCCAATATAGCAATCATATGGCGAAAGTCCTTCATAGATAGAGACATCTTTCAAAATGATTTTTCGTTTTGCCATCTTTGTCAGAAACTCCGCAGCTGTTATAGTTTGTGATTTGAGGTTGAAAAGGATAAACGAAGTATCAGATGGGTAAACTTTAATTCCGAGCTTGGCAAGCCCGGCCGTCAACGTATCTTTTGTTTTATTGATGAGTTTTATATTTTTTTTGATTTCTGCAAGAGCATCAAAAGCGGCGATCGCCCCAGAGAGCGAGGGAGTTGCGATACTGAATACTTCCACCGATTCTTCAAAAGTCTGGAAGTATTTGATAATTTTTGGGGAGCCGAGCATATAGGCTACACGCAGACCTGCTAGTCCAAACGTCTTGGACAGGCTACGTATGATAATAAGGTTGTCATACTTTGCCAACAATGATAAAGCTGTCTTTTGGGAAAATTCAAAATAGGCTTCATCAACGACTACCAAAACATCAAGTGCCAGTAATTCTTCCAGTTGATCACTCGTAGCAATAAAATTACCGGTGGGATTGTTGGGGTTGCAGACATAGATCAATTTTGTCTGTAGGGTGACAGCTTTTTTGATTTTTGACACAGATGGGATCAAAAAATTTTTATCTAATGCCAATCGTTTTAGCTTTCCTCCAGTAGCTTGAATTGCTGTATCAAAAACAGGGTAAGATGGAGTAAAAGTAATCACCTCATTAGACTCATCCATACAGATTTCTGCAAGGAGTCTAAAGGCTTTGTCGGCACCGTTTGTCATGCAGACTTGACCGACATCGACCTGGCAATAGTTAGCTATCTTTTCTTTCAGTTTACCCATCTGTGATGGATAGACATTGACCTTGCTGCATTTTGCAATGGCATTTTGGACATCTGGCGGCGGATCGTAGGGATTTTCTCCCCATTTGAGCACCAGGTAAGATTCTTCATAGCTGGTGTCTCCCCAGCTTATCGGTTTCAGATTTTTGACAGATTGGGATACTAATGACGTAATATCCATGATTATTTGATTAGTTTTTCAATTGGTAACACAAGTATTCCTGTAGCTCCAGCAGCTTTTATTTTTTGTATTTTTTCCCAAAACAAATTTTCTTCGATGACTGTTTGGATCGAGATCCAATTCTTTGTGACAAGCTGCGCAATGGTCGGGCTTTTGAGTCCAGGAACTATTTTTTTGATTTCTTCAAGCTTGTTTCTTGGTGCGTTCATCATGATGTATTTGTATTTCTGCGCATCCTGTGAAGCTTTAAATCGGAAAACAAGATTATTGATAAGATCCTCTTTTTCTTTAACAACATTTTTCTTGGAAACAAGAATAGCCTGCGATTTGAAGATCGTTTCAAGTATTCTCAAGTCACTTATTGCCAGAGTACTACCTGTTGATGTCAGATCGGCGATTACCGATGTAAGTCCAAGTGCCGGAGAAAGTTCGACCGACCCTTTTACTTTGACGGTTTTGACGGGAATATTTTTTTGTTTAAAAAAACGAGCTACAGACTTTGGATAAGAAGTTGAGATTTTTTCATTCATTAATTGTTTGATGGTTTTGACAGACGAGTCCTTTTGCACCGCAATAACGAGCCGACAATAACCAAAATTGAGAAAAATCCTTTTTACTACAGTTGAATTTTTTTCGATAAGAACGTTTTCGCCAACAATCCCGATATCAACAGTACCATTTTCGACAAAATCGGGGATATCCTCGTCCCGAAGAAAAACTATATCTAGCGGAAAATTCCGACACTTGGCAAAAAGCCTTTGGCTGTCAGTGTCAAGCACAAGTCCAGATTTTTCGAGGAATTCGATTGTGCCTGCCGTTAACCTTCCTTTTTTTTGAACTGCCAG
>MFZZ01000016.1:8168-9217 GCA_001789555.1 Candidatus Roizmanbacteria bacterium RIFCSPHIGHO2_12_FULL_38_13 | reverse complement strand
TTAGAGGGTATGACATTTTCATTTGGGTTTGACAATCTAAATTTTTTTACCACCACTCCTCCACACTCTCTCCTTCTTTTCTGATAAACCTCGACTTTACGGCGTAATTTCTGCGGCCGAAAATCGATCTCATTTTTGTATGTGTGATGTAGAGTTTTTTGCGTGCTCTGGTGATGCCGACATAAAATAATCGACGCTCTTCCTCAAGTTGATTGTTATCATCAATTGAACGTGAATGAGGCAGAATTCCCTCCTCAAGTCCGACAATAAATACATGATCAAACTCAAGACCTTTTGCTTGATGTAAAGTCATAAGTCTCACGCCACTACCTGAATTTCCCTTTTTTTCCGACTCGAAATATTCCGATTCAACCAGAGCGACCTGCTCAAGAAAATTTACCAAGTCAGGAAAATTCATAGCAACCGATTTTAACTCTTTAATATTCTCAATCCTGGCATAATCCTCGGGAATGTCGGGGTCATAAAGTTCGAGATATCCGGTTGAGTTAAAAATCTCTTCCATAAGTTCGGCAGTTGCAAGTATTTGTTTGGTGGATTTGTATGACTCATAAAAGGATTTGAATTTGGAAAAGCGTTGCTTACCAATCTTTTTCACTCGATCAAGTGCTATTTCATCTGTCGGATGGATCAGTAATCGAAGGTAGGAAAGGATATCCTTGATTTCTTTTCTTTCGTAAAATCTGGTCCCGCCGATCAGTGTATAAGGCAAAGTCTCGTGAAGAAAGGCTTCTTCGATCAGGCGTGACTGGGCATTGGTGCGATATAAAATTGCTATTTGCGAATAATCATCTTCGGTTACAATATTTTGAACGGTTTGGGTGACGTAATAAGCTTCTTCTTCCTCGTTGTCAGTTTCGTGCAAGATGACCTCCTCACCGTCGTCATTTTTGGTGAATAACTTGAGGATCGGATGCAGTTGGTTTTCCGAAATCACTTCATAGGCAAAATCCAGAATGTTTTGCGTCGAGCGATAATTTTGTTCAAGCTCAACCACTTTTGCCTCCGAAAAATCTTCACTAAACTTTTCG
>MFZZ01000016.1:1652-8159 GCA_001789555.1 Candidatus Roizmanbacteria bacterium RIFCSPHIGHO2_12_FULL_38_13 | reverse complement strand
ATATCGGCCCCTCTCCATGAGTAAATACTCTGGGAAAAATCACCAACCACCGTAATGTTTTGACTTTTTTTAGCAAGCAGTCTTGTAAAAATATATTGCGCATTATTTGTATCCTGAAATTCGTCAACCAACAAATGACGATATCTGTTTTGATATTTATCGAGAATCTCCGGTGCTTTGGTAAAAAGTTCAACCGCTTTCATGATCAGGTCGTCAAAATCGAGCGCATTATTTTTTTTGAGCTGTTTTTGGTATTGATAATAGACATCGGCAACTTGCGCAGCTCGGTGATAAGAAAATAGCTCCAGATATCTGTCGGGTTCAACAAGTTGGTTTTTGGCTTCGGAGATGCGGTTTGAAAAATATCTTGACGAGGATTTACCGCTTATCGAATCTTTGATGATTTTTTTTAGAAGAGCTTCGGCATCATCGTCATCATAAATGGTAAATGTATGTGGAATTTCTATTTCTTCCCCGTCACGACGTAAAATTAAACAACAAAACGAGTGATAAGTACCTATATACCCAAGCCCTCCGAATCGAAGGGCAAGCTTAGAATTAGAAACAGCATGCAAAATCCGTTCTTTCATTTCGCGGGCAGCCTTGTTTGTAAATGTGATCATGACTATAGATCTCGGGTCTACTTTTTTATCTTGTATAAGATGAAGGACTTTATGTATAAGAACGCGTGTTTTACCCGATCCGGCACCGGCAAGAATTATTGATGGGCCATCCACGATCTGCACTGCCTCACGCTGTTTTTCATTTAAGCCCTTCAAATCGGAGGGTATATTCTTGAAAACATCCATAGGATGAGTTATCATTCTATCTGATGAAACTTCTTATAGCAAACTGGAAAGCACAGATGAATTTGAGTTCGATAAGGACTTGGACTTCGGAATTTAATCAATTTTTAAAAAATGACGAAAAATTGATCAGACATCTGAACGAAAAGCTTTTTACGATCATTATTTGTCCACCATTCCCCTTCTTGCCGTTAGTTAAATATGATTTACGGCAGTATCCTTTCCTAAAGATTGGCGTCCAGACTGTCTCAACTTACGAGAACGGTAAATATACCGGAGAAGTAACTGCAACAGCTGTGAAAGATTTTGCAGAATATGCGATCATCGGACACAGCGAACAGCGAGCCCACCGAAATTTGACCGAACAAAACATCACCGACCAACTTAATCATTGTAAAAATAACAACATTGAATCTGTTCTATGTGTTTCCGGCGAGAAAAATCGGTTACACGATGCCAAGATAATCGCCTATGAGCCTGTTGAAGCCATTGGCACCGGCCAAAATGCCGAACTTGAAAAAGTGATCGCTATGAAAAAAACATTGAATATCGACACGAACAAAACCTTTCTTTATGGGGGCAGCGCTGATCAACACAATATCGAAGAATATCTGAAATCAGGAAAAATTGATGGTTTCCTTGTCGGCACGGCGTCACTACGAGCCGTATCTTTCTACGCAATGGCGCAGGGGATGAACCGCTTGCTTTAAAGAAAAAGCGCTAGCAATATCAGTGCAAAACCTCCAATAACAGTTGTATTAAGATTGTCTGTTATTCCGCTGACCGGCAGCTGTTTAATCAGTGTAGGCGTTGGTGTTACTGTCATTACCGCCTCGATAGTTGGAGTTGGCGTTGGAGTAGATGTCAAAGTTGGGGAAACCGATATCGATCCCGCACTTTCACTCGCTTGCGGATTATTACTGGTGAACGCAACTGTCGGGGTTGGCGTTGTATCGCCTTGAGCAAGGAGATCTTCAAGCTCTTCGTCCTCATTTGCCGCACGTAAATTGAAAAGAGTGAGCGGGTCGTTGCCGTTTTGAACTAGATATGTTAGGTATCCTAGTGAGGATACGAGAATTAATAAAATGACTACCATTATTATGATTTTTGATCGACTCATAAGATAATTCTAATATTCTTTTATGACTCTTGCAAACAATTATTTTAGGAAGGCAATCATGAGTCCGAATAGAGCAAAAACTATAGAGGCGATCCAAAAACGCATCACAATTTTCGGTTCTTCCCAACCCATATATTGAAGCAACAAATGAAATGGTGCTACTTTAAAAAACTTCTTTTTGTTATATTTTTTACTTAACAACTGGATAAGTGAGCTTCCTATTTCTATAAAAAATATCCCGCCGATGATCGGAAGCGTCAAAGTCTTGCCAAGGATTAGTCCGATGACGGCAAAAGTTGCGCCAAATGAAAGCGCCCCGGTATCTCCTAAAAAAATACGAGCCGGATAAATATTGAAGTATAAAAATGCAATAAGGCCCCCTATCCAAACACCAAGAAATATCGATATGGGAACGTCGATGATCGTCCTTGCCACTGCCCAAAAACTTATAAGTGCGATCATGAGTACACCGCTTGCCAAACCGTCTAAACCATCGGCAATATTAACTGCGTTGGCAAAGGCCACAATCACAAATGTGGCAAAGAAAATATAAAAGAATGAAATGTCAAAAACACCAAAAAAAGGTATGTGAATTATCGATATTTTTAAACCGTAATATAAACCAGTGGCTATAATAAGAGCCAAGAATATCTCAAATAGAAGTTTGACTCGCAGCTTGAGTCCAAAAAAAAGCTGACGTTCCCAGTGAAATATCTTATTTAAATCATCGTAGATCCCAAGTAAAGCAAAACTGATGTAGGTAAACATGAGTATCGCCACCTCGTAAAGTACAGAAGGATAATTCGAATGAACATCAAGTTTAAAAAAATAAAACCCTCCCAGAAAAAATAAAGTCAAAATACTTGTAAGTGCAACAATAAGAATACCGCCACCAACAGGTGTACCTGATTTATGATGGTTGAATTTGTCAAAAATCGGCATCGGTTTGTTAAACGCGTCTTTAGTACGTTGTTTGGCCCGTTGAAACTTCATGCCATAAAGAAAGTCTATGAAAGGCACGATCAGCATGAAATGTATCAGTAGCGAAATTAGTGTGATAAAAAGATAAAGTGCCATAAATCAACAAGCTAAAATATTTTGGGTAGGAAAATTATTGCAGCAATAATAGCTGCTCCAAAGGAAAATATCAACATTGCCCCGGCGCCCGAATCTTTGGCCAGCTTAATATGTTCATTGAATTTCGTGTCTATGCTGTCGCCAAGCTTCTCGATCGCCGTATTGACAGTTTCGATCACAAATCCTAAAAACATCATTACGATAACCGTTAACCATTCTTCATAACTAATTCCGTAATAATATCCAGCAAGCACCGTTATGAGTGACAACAATATATGAACGCGGTAATTTGGCTGGGTTTTTAGTCCCCAGACTATGCCGTTCCATGCAAATCGCACTGCCTTGAAATGTTTTGTCATATCGTTAGAATTGGCGTCAAGACCTCACCTAATTTTTTTGAATCATGTCGCAAAATACTTCTCGTCAAAGCATCGGCGGAATTTTTTGATATATGGTTTCGATTAATGAGATCTTCTTTCAGTATAATACCGTCAAAAGTATTTTTGTCGACATTATTTTCAACCGGTTTCTCATGGTGGGATATGTACCAATCTAAAATGCTTTTGGGTATCTCACCGCTGTGAGAAATGACAAAATCAGGCTCACGTCCCAAATAACGGGTAAGATCTGCCAGAAAATCACGGGCAGTATAATTTGTGGTTTGTCCGGTTTTTGTCATGAGATTCATAAAAAATATTATCTTGGCACTACTTGACATTATGGCTTTTTTTATTCCTTCGACAATCAAAACCGGGATGATACTGGTATATAGATCACCGGGACCAATAATTAGGTAGTCCGATTCTTTGATGCATTTTATTGACTCCGCATTTGGTTTGGCCGCAGGTTCAAGATATGCTCGCACAATTCGACTCTTTTCGGGGTTGTTTTCATCGATATTCCCTTCGCCTTTGATAACGGCTCCGTTTTCATACTGTACACATAAATGTGTCTTGTCAAAAGTAACCGGAATTACTTTACCTTTGGTCTTAAGTACGTAAGAGGCCGTATCAAGAACCGTGTTGTAATCCTCACCTACTTTTTCAAGTGCCGACAGGAAAAGATTGCCGAAGTTATGACCCTTCAAATCACCGTTTTCAAAACGATACAAAAAAAGTTTTCTCCACAGTTCGGGTGCTTCTGAAAGAGCTACTAAACACTGACGTAGGTCGCCAGGCGGTAATACACCAAGCTGGTCTCGGAGCCTACCTGTAGATCCTCCGGAGTCCATCATGGTGACTATAGCCGACAAGTCAAGAGGTAGTTTTTTTAGGGCTGTAAGAACCACATACGAACCGGTTCCTCCACCTATCACCGTGATTTTTTTCATAAACAGTGTTGTAATTATAAACTATAAACTGTAATGTTATAATATTTTACTAGATTACATATGAATAGACCACTAGTTGTAATACTTGCAGGCGGTTCTGGTAAGTTGTTTTCGCCGTTTGTGATAAATAAAACTTTGGTTCCTTTCCTCGGTAAACCTTTGCTTCAGCACGTGATCGAGGCAGTCGAACACAGTGGTTTTCGCGATGCGATTGTGGTTACAAATAGCGAGAACGAGACTTGGCTTTCGACATATCAACCATTTAATATCACCATTCAGACAAAAATTCAGGATAAACCACTTGGTATGGCCGACGCTCTCATGAGTATCAGACAGGAGATCAACTCACGACCTATCCTGGTTATGAACGCCGTAGATTATATCGATCCTATTTTTTTAAAACGAATTTACCAGAAAACACTTTCTTCGGAAGCATTTGTAACCGGAATGAAAGTCCATCACCATGTGCCCGCCGGGTATTTTGAGCTGCAAAACGGACGTCCGAAAGCCATTGTCGAAAAACCTGAAAAGGGTCGTGAACCAAGCGAATATATCAATCTGGTCCTGCATTACTTTTCAGATACAACTGAAATAATGTCAACAATTGCCTCAACTTCAAGCCTAAATGACGATCATTATGAAAAAGCACTGTCAAAATATTTACAGACTCATACGATGGATTTGCTTATTTACTCTTCATACTGGCAAAAACTTAAATACACGTTTAACGTTCTTGACATGATGGAACTTTTTTTGAAAAATCGTCTGAAGAAACACCATGCTACCACGGCGAGAATTTCACCACAAGCTGTCATAGAAGGTGATGTTTATATAGATGAATATGCTCATATTGATGCCTATGCTGTGATCAAGGGTCCTTGTTACATTGGAAAATCCGTGAAAATCGGCAATCACTCACTAGTAAGACAATCGATGATCGAATCTGACAGCGTTGTCGGCTTTGGATCGGAGGTAGCACGCAGCTATGTTGGTCCTCGCTGTGAACTACATCATAATTTTATTGGTGACTCGGTGTTGGAATCGGATGTAAATCCTAGCTGGGGCACGACGACTGCTAATCTGCGACTTGACAAAAAAGAAGTCAGGTTAAAACTTCTAAACGGTGAAATCATTGACACGGGAAAAAAGAAACTGGGTGCAATTATTGCAAAAGGAGCATTTTTAGGAATAAATTGTTTAATAATGCCGGGCGTAACCATAGGAAAAAATTTAAACATAAAACCGGGAACAACTATACTAGAGTCGATTACTCAAGAATAATTACTATGATTATATCTTTTTTATCTCCCCACCAAGTTCCTGTATCTTTTTCTCAAAATCCTCATAACCGCGCTCCATTTGATGAACATCGCGAAGATATGACTCACCGCTTGCAACAAGTGCGGCAACGGCAAGAGTGGCACCGGCACGAATGTCGGACATCGTGAGCACTCCTCCGTGTAAATTCTGCGGTCCGGTAATTTGAATTGTTTGCTGATATTGTTTTTGCGGATCGTAATTATAAAAATAATGTGAAGCTGGATTTTCAACTAGATAATCAATATATTCAATCTTTGCCCCAAGGCGGCGTAGTTCTTCAACATAACTGAACCGGTTTTCAAATATCCTTTCATGAATGATACTTTTCCCGATAGCTTGTGTCATCAAGACGGCAAGAAGCGGCTGCCAGTCGGTCATAAACCCGGGATAGGGTGTTGTTTCTACGTTCACCGCTTGTAACGGTTTGTAATAAAACCTCCATGAATCTTCTGCCAATTCCTCAACACCGGCTCCAGCCTTTTTTAATACTTCAATCCCTGAAGACAAATAATTTTTTGGTATAGAGGAAATAATCACGTCGCCTTTTGTAGCAATTCCAGCGACGGCATAAGTAAATGCCTCAACTCGATCCGCAGCAATAGAATAGGGTTTTTCCTGATGAAGTTTCTGGACTCCTTCGATCGTAATATTGTTTTCATTTCTGACAATCTTTGCGCCGCTTTGGTTCAAAAAATTCATCAGATCATCTATTTCAGGTTCTTTTGCCGCATTTTCGATAACTATCTGTCCGTTTCCAAACACCGACATCATGATAAGAAGTTCCGTGCCGGTGTGAGATGATTTTTGGAAAGAATATGAGCCTCTTGGTTTTGAGTTCATGGTAGCCGTGTAAT
>MFZZ01000016.1:0-1644 GCA_001789555.1 Candidatus Roizmanbacteria bacterium RIFCSPHIGHO2_12_FULL_38_13 | reverse complement strand
AACCCGTGTTTGAGTGGTAATCCAGTGTTATTCCAAGCGCCCCAAGTCCTTCGACAACTCTGTCTATTGACCTGGCACCGATGCGGCAACCACCCGGATCGGGTATCTCGGCTTTTGCGAATTTGTAAAGTAAAGGCGCAAAAAGTAAAAACGAGGCTCTGATTTTTGATGCATAAAGCATGTCGACTTTGTTTAGCGAAAGATTTGAAGGGTCGATAGTCACCGAGTTACCGCTAAAATCTATTTTAACTCCAAGATGTTTCAGAAGTTCAATCAGCTCCATGATATCTTTAATACGGGGAATGTTGTGAAGCTCTACCTTTCCTTCAAACAACAGTGCGGCAATGAGCACTTTGAGTCCGATATTTTTGGCACCGGACAAGACAACCTCTCCTTTGAGAGGTTTACCGCCTTTAATTAGATATGAATCTTCCATGTGTTCACTTGTGTAACGTGTAACGTGAAGCGTGTAACGTTTCTATTTTAGAACGTTGCACGTTATACGTTTTACGTTATACGATAACTACCTCTTCTTTGAGCTCAATTCTATACTTTGTCCGTATAGAATCACGGATTATATCAAGAAGCCGTTCTAAATCCTCCGGTTTCCCCGATCCATGATTTATTATAAAGTTGGCATGTTTTGTCGAAATCTCGAAAGCTCCGATTTTTTTACCTTTCAATCCGCTTTTATCAATGAGATAACCGACCGAAGAGCTCGGTAGATTTAGCTTCTTTTGATCGTCGAAAGATATGTTTTGAAAAAAGCAGCCACAGGTTGCGACACCAAAAGGTTGTGTTTGTTTACGATAAGCCAGTGCTTCTTGTGATCTTTTCTTCAAAATCTCCGGTTTTTCTTTTTTAAAACGGTAAACTCCCTCAAGAAATATCTCCTTTGTTTCCTGCAAAATGCTGTAGTCATAGGCAAATTTGAAGTAAGATTTTTTTTCCTTTCTTATTTTTCCGTCACGGGTCATAATATACGCATACACCAAAGTGTCTCCGCAGTAGCTTTCAGGTTTTGTCCACTTGGAATTCATGTACATGGCACCACCAATAGTGCCAGGAAGACCTAAATGATACTCAAAACCCGACAGTCCTTTTTCTGTAGTTTCTTTCACGATACGACCGATCGGATATCCCGAACTATAAAGCATCTCAACATGAGTCTTGGTTTCACTGACTTTCTTGCTATGAATGTATCTGTTGCGGATGACAAGAGCATTTATCCTTTCTTTAGTTACCGCAATATTTGACCCTCCTCCCAAAATAACGATCGGCAGCTTTAGGTCGTGAGCCGTCTTGACGGTCTTTTTCCATTCATCAAGAGTTTTAACCTCGATATAGTAATCCGCCTTCACGCGGAAATGCATAGTAAAATAGGCAGAAATATCTTTGTTTTTTTGCAGTTTATTACCGAATTTTTTTAAAAGTTCCGATTGCATAAAAATTATTGTTCAACAGCTTTTAATATTTTTACAATACTGTCACGAAGTTCATATATATCACCTGCTCCCATCGTACAGATAACGCTGTTTTTTGATAACAAATTCCGAAGCGTCTCAACAGCCTCTTTGTTGCTATCATATGCATAAATTGTATGAATGTTTTTTTTCTTTGCCAGTTTCATAAGATCGAGAGATC
>MFZZ01000015.1:17042-41830 GCA_001789555.1 Candidatus Roizmanbacteria bacterium RIFCSPHIGHO2_12_FULL_38_13 | reverse complement strand
ATTTTATTTAATATTCTCTGATAATCTTATTTAATTGTAGCAAATGATTTTTTGCCGAGGTGAGTCTGGCCTTTTTCCAATAGCTTTCAAAAAATATTCTCTGCATCTCCGCTACTTTTTGGTTGTAAATCTCAACTCCAAAAATTTGATCTTCCCAGAAATCATAGATCGCAACTACATTGTCATAGATGGTCATACCATGGGTGATCGGAATTTTTTTGGATTTAATATAGCGTATCTTGACATTTTTCATTTTAAAACATATCTCGTTTGGACAATCCGCATAGCTTTGATCAAAAAGCTCCGTGCGTATTTCCCGTGAGCGAAGGTTGCGTTTGCCAAATTCCGACGCCCAATGATCGAAAAAATCCTGTCCTACAAAAGTATCAAATATTTTATATATAAAACAGAGACTTTCGGTTTTTGCCGAAAGCTCGTTCCAAAGCATCTGTTTTATTCCCTCTCGTCCGCGATAAAACTGCACCGAAGTCGGCATGTCTTTCTGTTTGAGATGATCAATAGTTTGCGAAAATTCAAAAAAAAGATTTGAGAGGTTTTGAGCTCGCCTCAAGTTGTGTTGAACAATATACTCAAGGTTGTTGATATCTGCCGCCTTTAAAAACCGACGTTTATACTCGACTATCTCCTCGATCACTCCCTTTTTTAAAAGCTTATTAAGAATTCGATAAAGCTTTGTTCTTTCAATATCAGCAGTGCGGGAAAGCTCGCTTATTGTACATGGCCCTTTTTCAACCAGCGAAACATAAAGTTTTGCGGAGATCTTATCAAATCCTAGATCGCCAAGATAATCCAAAAGCTCGTTTTTTTTAAAAACAGTTAAATTTTTGTGCATTTTTTGCACAACTATTTTACTACGAAATGAGAGGGCAATACAATAGGAAAATATTCGAAATTAAACTAAGAAAAACGGGATATCGACCGAACTTTTATGAATTTAACTAAAATTGCCAATAATATTTTGAAATCCAATATCTACATGACCCTCGCAACTTCAAGTAAATCAGGCCATCCTTGGGCTTCGCCTGTTTATTATGCTATGGATGACAAACACAACTTTTATTTCATTTCTAAACCAAACACACTACATAGCAGACATATACATGTCAACCCACATATAGCGCTTGCGATTTTTGACTCGCATCAACCAGAAGGAAAAGGAAATGGTATCCAAGAAGATAAAAGGATTGAGGTGAAGATTTAATAAATCTGTTATGTGCTGGCCGCACCTCTTTTGTCCTTATAAATCAGCGGCACTGCTTGTTCCCAGATGAAGTCGAAAATCTGTTTTTGCATTTGTGCAAGTTGCTCGTTATAGATTTCAACGCAGAAAATTTTTTTATCTTTGTAAGTATAAGTTGCGTAAATATCGTTATAAATCAGAACCTCAAAATTGATTTTTAGCTTATCGGGGTTTATATAACGAAATTCCGAATACTTCTCTATCAGCTCTGTTACGTCGGTATATCCTGGAAACTCCTTTTTATTTGTCAAATCCCGAGTGAAAACTTTATTCTCAATTAGCTTTCGTCGCACACTTTCAGAAAAATCAAATGCCAAAAAACTATCAAGATGTTCCATCTCAAACACTCGAAGCAGCCCGTCTGCATGGACAATGTTGTAGCTTACCTGCTCAAGTCCTTCTATTCCCTCGTAATAAAGAACTTTTGATTTCTCTGTAGTTTCTGGCATGATCGAACTCAAATGAGAGATCAAATCAGGCACAGACTTTTTGAGAGCTTGAATACTTTGTTCACGTTCGGTGACTATCTGCTGAAATTTGCTCGGATGTGTTGCAGAAAATTTTGCTCCCCGCTCGTCTACTTTCTGTACAACTAACTTTAATCGTTTGAGTAAATCGATGATGCGATATATCTTTGTTCGACCTATTTTCAAAGCTCGACTCAAGGAAAGAGCTGTCGCAAATCCGTGTTTAAGCAAATATAGATACACTCTACTCTCCTCTTCGGTGAGACCAAAAGGTTCGATGAGTTTGGACAGATTGTCTGTTTGATCGGACATCACTTTGTATTATAGCACAGTCTAAAATACAATAGCGTCTGTATGGATAAACATAAAAATAATCAACTTAGAGGGTCACTCCTTATCGCGATATCTGCGTTATTTTACGCAAGCTATGGCCTGTGGTCAAAGCTCATGATCGGAACTTTTGGCGAGTTTAACCAGGCATGGATCCGCGCTGTCATGTTATTGTCTGTGCTAATACCATTTGGGTTGTTAACTAATAAGTTCAAAAAAATTAGTGCCAACGACTGGAAATGGTTTATCGCAATTTCGATTGTAGGGGGATTAAATCAGGCTCCTTATTTTTGGGGATTTGAAAACCTTCCTGTTGCGACAGCTACAGTGCTTTTTTACTTATCGTTAACTTTGGGGACTTACATTATCGGGGGTTTCTTTTTTAAGGAAAAATTAACGATAATCAAGTATATTTCTTTTCTTTTAGGCTTTGCGGGAGTTGCTGTAATTTACAGTTTTTCACTTTCGCCGTCTCAAACTTTACCTGCAATAAGCACCATAACGGCAGGATTTATGGGCGCTACTTTTGTCGTTTTTTCTAAAAAAATCTCATCAAATTACACAGAAACTCAAATTCTTACTGCACTTGTATTGTGTGTATTTGTCGGCAATGGAATTATTAGTCTGGTTTTAGGTGAACAAACTCCAAGCTTCACATTATCAATCGCTTGGATAGCACAACTGTGTTACGCAGTCAGTTATCTCCTTGCCAATATGGCTGTAATTGCAGGTTTCAAACACCTTGAGCCCAGCATCGGCGGCATCATCGGACTACTTGAGGTGGTTTTCGCCACAGTGCTTGGTGTGATAATTTTTGGCGAAGTCATCACTTCAGAACTTATTATTGGTAGTTTATTGATCCTTGTTGCAGCCGGGCTTGCTGACGGTTATAGGTTGATAAAAAGGAAATATCCAAGAAGAATATGAGACCGATCAGTGTACCGTAGTCTGTCTTCAAAAAAATGATTTGTGTTATCGGTAAAATTTAGTAAGAGTTCACGATCTTTGACAAAACTGAATCAAACTATAACACGTCATCCTGAACTTGCCTGCCTGCGGCAGGCAGGTTTCAGGATCTCATTGTAGAGATGCTGAAATAAATTCAGCATGACGAATTCTCCTGTCAAGACTTATGAACTCTTACAAAATTTAATGGATATTGACAAATTTAATGTAAAATGATAAATTTAATGTATGTCATATATCGTATCAATCACATCACAAGGTCAGATCAGCATACCAATCAAAATTCGAAGAGAGCTCAATCTTGACAAGACCAAAAGAGCCATCGTTTCCGTAGACAAAGGAAACGTCGTAATCCATCCAGTACAGGATCTGATGGAACTTGCCGGATCATTGAAGACTAACAAGAAACCTATTTCACCTCGGAAAATGCGAGAGGCTTTTGGTCAATATCTTGCTGAAGAAGCAATTAATCAGTAAATGAAAACCTACATCATAGATACCAATATTATCCTACAGTTTCTCCTTGCCGATATACCTATCCAATATGAAAAAGTAAAACAAATATTCTTAAAAGCAAAGAATGAGAAGGTGCAATTATTTGTTCCACAAATAGTTATTTTTGAAATTAATTTTGGACTTACAAAGTTTTATCAACTAGAAAAGAGTACAATAATTAAAAAAATAGAATCACTTCTTTCTACAAAATATTTACAAATCGAATCAACGGATGTCTTCAAGCGGGCACTGAACTATTATAAAGATAGCAGTAGTCTAAGCCTCGTCGACTGTTTTCTCCTTGCAAAAGCAGAATCTGAAGATGCAGAGCTTTTTACTTTTGATGAGAAGCTGAAGAAGACAGAAACCTAATTCATCAAAAGGACCTTTAGAGTAACTAAATCGCCTTCACAAAATGTTATATTTTTAGGCCATGACTTGCACAAAAATAACTAAGCGATCGTGTATAATGACCAAATAAATATGCACTTCTTTCCAAAAACTCCGAAATTTTTTGACTTATTTGACAAATTGGCAAAGAAAGTGGAACTATCAGGCAAACTGCTTCACGAAAATCATTTGAATAAATCTTCAATAACACAAGTAACAAAAAGATTGAGAAAACTCGAGCTTGAAGCAGATGAGATCTGCCATCATATTAACCGTGAAGCTAACGCTACCTTCATTCCTCCTATTGACCGTGAGGACATTCATAAGCTTTCCTATGATCTTGACACGATCATAGATTATGTTGAAAATTTTCAGTCACTTGCAAAAATTTTTCAGTTGGGCCAACCGAAAGGTCTTTTTTTAAAATACATTGAGGCTGTGACTAAAGCTACAAAACAAGTATCTTTGCTTGTCCATGAACTTCGCCACGGAAGTAAAAATATTAGCAAAATGAAAAAATACATAATTAGAATCCATTCCCTTGAAAATGATGGCGACGAACTGCTTCGTAAATCATTTACAAAATTATTTTCAAGTCCCAAATCTCCAATCGTGGTTATTAAATGGAAAGATACATACAAGAATCTTGAAGATATTTTGGATCAATGCGAAGCAACGTCAGATACTGTTGAAGAAATTATTATTAAAAATTTTTAATCAATGGTTGCAACCCCATTGCTACTATTTGTATTAATTCTTATTCTTTGGGCTGAATTTGTAAATGGATGGACAGATGCTGCAAACTCCATTGCGACGGTGGTTTCGACAAGGGTACTTTCGCCAAAAATTGCGGTTATTCTGGCAACAACTTTAAATATTGCCGGGACATTTTCCGGACTCGAGGTTGCCAACACAATTGGACAAGGAATTATTAAATCCGATATGGTTTCGATCACTACTGTTGCTGCAGCCATGATCGCAATCATTTCATGGAGCACCCTTGCCTGGAAATACGGATTGCCGACAAGCGAAAGCCACGCTCTTGTTTCAGGTTTAACCGGTGCCGGCCTTGCGGTAGCTGGAATTTCAGCTCTTGAATGGAGTGGATGGCAAAAAGTGTTTATAGGTCTTACTTTTTCGACATTTCTAGGATTTGCGCTTGCCTATCTCATTTTTTTATCTATTGCCTGGATTTTTAAAGATAAACCTATTAGTAGAGTCCGACGATGGTTTGGAAAACTTCAAATTCTCTCTGCGGCATTTATGGCATTTGGTCACGGCAGTAATGATGGACAGAAATTTATTGGAGCATTCGCTCTTGCTCTACTACTTGGTGGCGTGACGCAGGAGTTTGTAATACCTTGGTGGGTAATTATTCTTTGTGCAATTACAATGGGTATCGGAACCTCAATAGGCGGCTGGAGAATTATACGCACAATGGGAACTCGTTTAGCTAAACTGGAGCCGCAACACGGGTTTGCTGCAGAAACTGCCGCGGCATCAGCGATTGAAATTGCATCCCGATTTGGCATTCCCCTATCAACAACGCACACCATAAGCACCGCCATCATGGGTGTTGGCGCGTCTCAAGGTCTACGTAAAATCCGCTGGGGTGTAGCCGGAAACATTGTGTCTGCCTGGATACTGACCTTCCCCATTTGTTTGGTAATATCTTTCATAGTCGCAAAAATATTTATATGGATTTTTTAGATTTCTTAAAGGCCGCTCTTGACAAAAAAACCCAAGTTATAGATAATCATAAGTAATGAATAAAAAAAATACTGAAGAAAATTTTTCTAAAGAACCCGTTGTAAGGATGCATTCATCCTCAAAGACAACCATTGTTTTAGTTGGATTAATCACCTTTCTTCTTGGACTTGGCTTAGGCTGGTATTTCGGTAAAAATGTTAATTTAAGTGTTAGTATGCAAAAAAATAATGAAGAAGTTGATACAGTTAGCCCTACTGTCGTCAAAAAAGATACTGCCCTGGAAGATGAGACTTTGGAACCTGAAGATGGGAAAATAGATCTCACGACAAATCCAGCCAGTAATCCTACATCAGTGCCGACAATTACTTGCACCAGTGCCGGCCTGGGATTTACAATGAAAATTCCGTCCGACTGGACATGTGATGTATCACAGGAACTGCTTATTTTAATCAAATCTGATGTTTTCACTTTACAGATGAGCGTCCTCGGTCGCGGTGGTCCGTGCCCAATGGGAGAGGATGCGGCTGAATGTCTTCAGACCGATTTTTATACACGTGGGTCAATCGACATCGATACCTACACGGCCGGAGAGGATATAAAATCGATATTTGGATCGCTTGATGAGGCGTCTTCTGACAAAGGGTTTACCTGGATCGATATCAGTTATACGAATATGGCTACTCGCGATTTGACCGCATCGGAAAAAACCGAGCTCTTTGGAGTACTTGATAGTATTGAAAAGGTATAATTTATTGATGAAAAAAATCCTCATCCTACATGGCACATCCGGCAATTCTAAATCAAATTGGTTTCTCTGGTTGAAAAGAAATCTTGAAGAGCAAGGCTACTTGGTTTGGGTCCCCGATCTCCCCCACGCTGAAAAACCCAATATTAGCAGATATAACAAGTTTATTTTCGCAAATAAAGACTGGAGTTTTGATGAGGAAACTTACATCGTCGGTCATTCATCTGGAGCTGTTGCAATACTCGGATTACTACAACATCTGCCAAAAGATATAAAAATAAATACATGTGTCCTGGTCGGATCATTTAAAGACGATCTTGGCTGGGAGACACTGAACGAACTGTTTCTGGAAAAGTTTAATTTTGATCTGATCAAATCTCACGCCCGTAAATTTATATTTATACATTCCGACAATGATCCTTACTGTCCACTTGAGCATGCAAAATATTTAGCCAAAAAACTTGACGGCAAACTTATTATCAAAAAGGGGGGCGGCCATTTTAGCGCAAACGATGACCCGAAGTGGAAAAAATTTCCGTTTATACTAGAGTTGTTGAAGAAAATACGTAAGAGTTCACAAATCTTGACAAAACTGTATCATAACATGTCAATTAATATTTTGTGTCATCCCCGTGAAGACGGGGATCCAGTCAATTGATACCTTATAAAAGTATATTTAGTCTGGATTCCCTCCTTCGAGGGAATGACAACCTGTGTCAGAGACCGTGAACTCTCACGAAAATACTTAATACTTGATTTTTTTCTGATTTTCTGATATTCTGAAAATATGTTTAGCATTACTGCAATTGTACGATCTCGCGGTCAACTTACAATACCTGGTAAGGTTCGTGAGGTTTTAGATTGGCCCAAAAGCAATACGGTTGTTCACATAACGGCTACCGCTGATAAAAAAATGATCGTTGAACCTTTTAAAGGACAACTAGGGATTGACTGGGATAAAGTATGGAGAGCTATAAGAAGATCCAGATCATTTAAAGGAAAAAAAGGAAACTTGTCCAAATTTATTATTGAAGATCGTGAAAAACACTAAAAAGAAAATTGTCGTCGACTCATCTGTTGCGGTAAAATGGATAAACAGTCTGGATGAAGATTATCTGGATAAAGCTGATAAACTGATTAAAGATGTTCAGAACTCGAACATTGATTTAATAATGCCAGAACTTGCAAAATATGAGATCGGCAATGCTTTACTCAACAAGCAATTATCTCTAGAACAACTTCAAACCACTTTGGAAGATTTTTATACACTTCCAATCAGCTATTTTTCCGAAGATAAAGAACTTTCCTTATCCACTGCAGAACTAGCGCAGAAATATCAAATTACCTATTATGACGCTTCATTTATTGCTCTTGCTGCGAAGCTTAAAGCAAGTCTCATTACTGACAATCCAAAACATCAAAAGAAGAGTATTAAAGAAATCGAAGTATTTCTTTTAAAAGATTACCGTTAATTTCTTGAAGGCATTAGTGCATGAACTTCGAACTATTTGGCATGAAATCTCCGTAATTGATATTCAAAAAATACAGAATTTTCTCAATCCTGAATCTGTTTATATTCTTGCTATCAATTAGAGTAAAGTAACAGAAGCAGCAATTTGATCAGCAACGGACAAATAATTGTCTTTCTGGTTTGCAGTTCCAGAATATGTGGTCGTTAGATGGCCAGGAATAAAGAAGAAATCATCTTTACTGTCATTTGGTGGTGTGTATCCTATTATCATTGTGTCTTGTACCTGGTCTTTACTCTTGTCTAATGGTCGGTTAGGTTCTGTCATCGCATCTACGTAGTTGTAGTTATTCGATGTGGTTGAGTATCTGACTCGATAACAAGTATGTGCTCCATCATTACCTGCGCAACTTCTTTGGAAAGCAATAACCGCATCGGTAGGCCAACTGGAACTTTTACCAGCCCATCCCTGACAAATGGGTTGTAAAGTTAGCCTTATAGCCTGATCTTTACTTACTATGGTGTAAGTCGAGCAATTTTTGATCATATTATCGGGATTAGAGGCGACTGGGGTAGTTTGAAATGTCCAATCTGATGGCAACTTCAACTCCATGTTGATCGTTTGCTTACCTCTGATAGCAGTTTCTTCCTCAATACTTATCTTTTGCGTTTTCCATGTTAGATTAGCGACTGGGTTCGCTACCGAAGCTTCCGTTTGGGAAGGTTGAGAGATTTCTGTTGTAGGAGTTGTGACAATTGGTGTTGGCTGTTGAGTAATCTGACTCATTGGTTTATTTTGTTGAGTTCCTAAATAATAAGCCCCGCCTCCGACAACCAGCAGAAGTATTATTACCCCTAAAACAATAGGAAAGAATCTTTTTTGATTATTTACATGAGATTGTATAGGCTGAGGTTGAACAGGGATTTCAGAAGGATTTACTTGCTGAGTAGAGATATTCATATCCATATAAAATTAGTATATCAAATGAGGATTGAAATAACGAGAGTTGGTAAAGAGTTCGATGATGGTAAAAAAAAGGTTGCCCTCCTTCGCTTTCAGCTTCGGATGGGCATAAGAATTTCTAATCCTCACGTTCGTTCTGAAAGAAATTCTAATGCAGGCCCGGAGGGAGTCGAACCCCCGTCAAAGGTTTTGGAGACCTCTATTCTGCCATTAAACTACGGGCCCAAATCTATGTATGGCGTTCCCGAGTGGACTCGAACCACCAACCTTCAGATCCGCAATCTGATGCTCTGTCCAATTGAGCTACGGGAACTTCTTATTGTAGGTACTATTTTATCACGAAGAAATGACAAACGGAAGCATACTACCAACTCCCTCCCCCACCGCCTCCGCCTCCACCGCCAGATGAGCCGCCGCTAAATCCAGACGAGAAACCCGAACTTGAAGTGGTTGGGGTTGCGGCAGTTGTGAATGAATTGAATGAAGATCGTAAGCTGTTTGTAAACACGACCGAATTAAAAGCGCCATGAGTTGTACCCTCATACCAGTCAGGCTGCTTCATGTCGATATCCTCAAATCTTTGCGCCCAGATTTTTTCAACTCCGAATGCAACCGCATACGGCAGTAGCTTCTCAAAAAACATTTGGTTCTTGGCCTGAAACTCGAGTTGTCTTTCCTGTGAAACGAGGAAGTTTTTAAGCGAACGTGTAATATTTGCCGCACCAACTCCTTCTAGTGTTTTTTTAGGCATGATCCGGCCAAATATTGCAGAAACAATAAGTAGGAAAAAGTTGAGTGTAAATGCTGCTAAACCAGCTATGATGAAATAATACTTTCTGACTTTATCAGGGTTTTGAGGAAAAAAACCTTCTTTAACAAGGTTTTCATAAATGAGATCCTGAATCGTAGTTACTACACCGTATAACTTTGTGTCTTTTAATCGAACAGTTTTTTTGGTGGTAAATAGTTCGGTCAAAAATATCTTTTCGAATTCCTGAAGGGTAGAATCTGTGGCAAACTCACGCATTTTCACAAACTCAAAATCGTTTTTCTTTTTTTCAACAATTTTCATGTAACCTCGCCTTGCAAGGTCAATGATAAGAGCTGAAATCTCATGCGGTCCGGCTATTTCATCTATAAGTGTTCCTGTTTCTGCAGGAGTGAGCATTCGGCCGTCCTTGGTTTTTGGCGGATCGAACCACGAACGTGCTTCACCTATCATTCCACTCGGGTCACGTCCGTGCATGTACCATTTCAGAGGAAGCCAAATCGGATATAAAATATACCAAAATATTCCGACAATGGCAGCAATAATGATAATAAGAGCCGCTACGAACTTACCAAATGGCGTATCGAAAAAATTTATGACTTCTCTTGGCTCCAAAACAGCAACAATGTTTTTAGGAAATCCGACAACGACAGTCAATCCTTCTCCTCTATTTAAATCTCTGTCGGTTTTGAAAGTCACTGTATTTCCATTTACTTCCTTAGTACAATCTTGCAAGGTCGATCCTGAATGACCTGTATAGCATATCGTATTTGTCATCAATGCGGACTTATTTTCTGAAGGCAAACTGATGACAGCAGAAGAGGACTCCATTGGCACATCCCATTCGTTGCCGGTGACATTCCAATATAGTTCATCATGATCGGAAAAATATGTGATCGCACCGGAGACTGTGTAGGTGATCACATATGTATGTACCCCGGTAATAGTCTTATCAGCATCACCAACTTTGATCTCGATCTCTCGATCAACAAGATTGGTAGTTTTATAGTTGTAATTATTTCCTAGCTCATCCGAGACACTTATGACATCGATGTTCATTCTGAAACGTTTGCCTTCCTTGTTGATTTTGATAAATGGAATCTTGCGGATTATCCCGTGCCTTTGAAGATTGCCAAAATCGTAAACTATTTTTTCTGCAAGCTGAATATTGCCATCCTTTTGTATCTCTATACTAACTACGTAATCGTGTATTTGCTCAATAGGAAGGTTAGATTGGGCAATCGTCGGTGTGGCAAGTAGGAAAAAAAATATTGAAGCAAAAAAAACCGAGATAATCTTTCGCATATACTTCTATTGTAGTCTAATCTAGAAAAAATTTATAGTATGATTAAAGATCTATATGAAATACGAAAAAGCGCCTGAAATCAAAAAACAAATCAAGTACCTTGTCAGCAGTCTAAAAATGGATCACATCAAAGTCAAAAATATCCATTGTATCCGTAGTTTTGATGTGAAAACCAGAGCTATCGCGCGCATCTGGGGCATGCCGAAATTGTTTAACGAAGTTGTCGGTATCGAACCCAACTACATCATCGAGGTAAACGCCAAAAGATATGATAAACAAAACGAACGTGAAAAAATAAAAACTCTTATTCATGAACTAATGCACATCCCTAAAACTTTTTCAGGAGCACTGCTATCTCATCGAGGACCGCATCATCGCATAAACGATCGAGAAGTAGAGAAAATTCTTAAAAACTTAGAGCATTTGTAAAATAATCTGCAGGGTCAAACTAATATGCCAAAGATATTGCATACACAACATATCCAATGTACAGAACTAAAAGTAGAAATCCCGCTCGTCTACTTATCCTGAACTTACGTAGTAATAGTAAAAATAACAACACAATAACAGTAAAAAATAATAGAAGAATTGATGAAATGAGATTCTCTGTAGCTACCACCATATGTTTACCTGTCACAGAAATATAGAAAAACCACGGTATTCCAAGACAGATGAGAATATCAAAAATATTACTCCCCACAGCGTTACTTACGGCCATATCTCCTCTACCCTGACGTGCAACTATAATTGAGCTTAATAAGTCAGGAATTGATGTTCCCGCAGCAAGAATAGTAAGCGCTATAATAACTTCTGGAATACCAAGCGTATGCGCTGTGAGGACGGCAATTTCTACCAAAAACCAGCTCAAAACGATTATGTACAATATCGAAATTCCAAAAGTAACTGGGTAAAGGCTCGGTTTTTTTTTAAGGTCCGGAAATGACGCCCCAAGAGCTTTATCAATAAATAATAAAACGTTTGAAAAAAGACCGTGTCTTTTTTCAAGTACTTCATCTTCTTTTTCGACTGCAGATACAACATCTGCAAGCTTGTCCTTTCTTTCTTTGTAGCTCACAAATCTGGGCCAATATTTAAGAACTATTATGTATCCTGCATAAGAAGATATGTATAACAACGTCTCAATCAAGGTAATCTTTCCGTCTTGAAAAGTAAGAAGCAAAACTATGATTGAGAGTAAATAAAAAACAATGTCTCTTATAACCGGCTGCCAAGTCAGATATGTTCTTGCGATAACCGCTGAAGCACCAATAATTACTAAAATGTTGAAAATTGCTGAACCAACTATGGTACCCGAACCAATCTGCTCGGATCCGACCTTTAGTACCGCTATAAGAGCGGTAAAAAATTCCGGTGCACTACTGCCTATGGCCATAAAAGTTGCACCGGCAACATCCTCGGAGAGATGTAATTTTTTAGCAAAAATATCTAAACTACTTACAAAATACTGTTCACAGATCTTTGCAAGAAGATAAAAAATCAATACTAGTCCTAATATATATAGAATTAGCATTTTTTTAATGATAACACGAAATTTTTTTTTGTTACAAAAATTTAACGTCTGACGTTTAATGTTTAACGGAAAATTTTTCCCAAATCATCATAAAACGTATGGTTTCAAAGAAAGAAAGCTCCTTGTCGTCAATCACTATGGCTACTGGAAAACTATCTTTGTAAGTAATAAATGCCACCTTGTCCCCGTAGATCATATAGTTTGTGTCTGTAGTATAGGTTGCCGGTATAGTAATTATTTTATTTCGCAAAGTCGAATATTCCTTTTGGTACTGCTTATCTTGAGAAGAATCAGAAACTATCTCAAACGTATGAATCATTCTGCTGATAACCCTCTCAAAATAGTGTTCAAGATAATCTCCCATTATCTCCCGAGCAGTCTGACTCATACAATGTACTAGGATTTTTTCTGAAGCTAAGGTGCCTTCATAAATTTTTTTTATCCCATCAATGCCTTCGTAATAAAGGACACGCGGCTTCTTGTGATCTTTGTTGTAGAGTGCTGACAAATATGCAGTCTCCTGCTCCAAGGAAGCTATAGTTTCATTGATCTCCTGTTTTTTCTTCCTAGCCAAGCTCAAAAGCTCCTCCGGTGTAGCAGGAAAATAAATTTTCTTTTTACCTTTTGCACTCTGTTTTAACAGTTTTTTTTCGAGCAAACTTTCAATAATAAGATATACGGTTGTACGTGGTATATATGTAGATCGAGCCAACTGTAGTATAGTACATTTCCCAAGCTCAAGGGCAGTTAAATAAACTTTCACCTCATCTTTTGTCAAACCGAGTTTTGTCAAGTGTTTTCTTAACTCATCCATATATTCACTATACTTTATTGTTATTAATTTTGTCAATATTTATGACAAAATAGTTTTAAACATTTATGACAACCTAATTAAATAACGATTTCTACACTGGAATATTCCTTGCAAAGTTCCTAAAATACTCTTATAATTTATCAAAAGGTATTTTTTTATGGCTGAAAAAACTCATAAACATCAGCTTAATCCGGTTAGACTTGGCAAAGCAATGGGTATTTTGTGGGCTGTGGCTATGCTCATTTACGGTCTGTGTGATCTTTTCATACTGAAAGGCTCGCTTTTATCAAGCATCATGAGTCAGTGGTATATGGGCTACAATCCGACACCGCTTGGGTTGATACTTGGAGTAGTCTGGGGATTTATTGATGGCTTTATCGGAGGATATATCCTGGCTTGGGTTTATAATAAGGTTTAATTGATTATTGCTCCATTCTTCAATCTTTATAAAACTTCTAACCTATACATTTAGTATTTATAACAATCTGATAGAATAGAGAGAAATCCTGAATTTTGTAGATTAAGCCGGAGTGGCGGAATTGGCAGACGCGCACGGTTCAGAACCGTGTTCTCGCAAGAGATTGGAGGTTCAACTCCTCTCTCCGGCACAAGTAAGAGAGGTTTCCCGCACTGCGGGATCCCGCAGGAGGCGGGACAACTCCTCTCTCCGGCACTATATTAGCTTTTAGCTCTTTGCGATTAGCTATTAGAATCTAATAGCTAACAGCTAAAGGCTAATAGCTAAAATAGGAGGGTTGGCAGAGTGGTAATGCAGCGGCATGCTAAGCCGTGTTCCGGTAAAACGGGACCACAGGTTCAAATCCTGTACCCTCCGCATTCACTATTTATACTATAGGAATTTTTTGATTCTATCTTGAAAATCTTCCTGAAAGAGCCATATTTGGCCTAAATGTTCCTTGTATCTGTATCCCGTTTTTTTTAACCACCAAATTTGTATTTTTCTGGCTAATAATTCTACACCGTGTGTATGTATTGATCTTTCCGAAAAGGAGGCATTGTTTTTTATTTTGTCGGTAATTATGTGAACATTTGGAAAAAACTTTTTAATCCATTTATTACTATATAAAAAATCATCATAAATTTTGTCTTTGTCGGTAATGATTTTTAGCTGTAAAATCTCGTGGCCGATATACAGATTTTGCTTGTTTTTAGGAACTGTTAAAAATGGTTGTGAAAAAAATAGGTTGAAACATAACCTGCCGGCAGGATAAATCATCAAATATGATAGAAATTTCTTAAGTACAAGTACTGCAAATCTCGTCATCCAAATATACCGACCTTTTGTAATAACAAAAAGATCAAAATCGTCGTTTTTCTTCAGTTGATTCATGCTCAATGATCCTGAAATGCCAATTAAACGTAATGTAGGAATGAATGAAAAGAGCTTTAATAAGGGTTTTGCCTGTTTTAAAAGTCTATTTGCTCTAAATTCTTGATCCAGGGATCTTTTGATAATCTTGCTTGAAAAGGCAATTCTATTATTTGAAACAATTATTTTTTTCTTTTTGGCAAAACCTTTGATTAATTGTAAGAATTTGGGCTTTGGAATATTGCAATTTAAAAACTTATGAGTTTCTGAAATGCTGGGAGCGTAACCAAAGAATTCGTAATATGTGATGACTTTTGAAATTGAATTAAAATAATCTGATTTAATTTTCACGTTAGGCAATTTTGATACTCAATTATTTGATCTAAATAACATTTTTAACTTTTCTTTGAGAACAGCATATACAAACTGCAGTAGTTTTAGCTGCCTTTTGATTCTCCACGGCTGTACTGTAAGTCTGAACAGCCATTCAAAGCCAATTTTTCTCACCCATTTTGGTGCCCTAGGCACAACACCGGCTACAAACTCAAATGCTCCTCCCACTCCCATACAGATTATGCCGTTGAGCTGTTTTTTATTTTGATAAAACCATAATTCCTGATAAGGCGAACCAAATGCCGCAAATATGATTTGCGGCTTGTAATCACCTACTATAGAAAAAATGCTCTTTATTTCGAGTTCAGACGGATTTGCAATATTTTTTATGCCAGAAATTCCAATTGAACTCAAATTTTTATACTTATTATTATAGCAATTAGAAACTTTGTCTGCTAAATTAGATCGACCACCCAAAAAAAGCACTCGTAAGCGTCTAACAGAATATGTTTTTATTATCTCTTCCATGAAGTCTACACCTGTCAGTCTTTGTCCTGTTGGGACAGAAAAAAATTGCATTGCTAGTTTCACACCGATTCCGTCAATAAGCTGTATATCGCTTTCTGACAATACTTTTCTGAATAACTCATTTTTGGTCGTTATCAGTATATTTTCCGGGTTTAGTGACACGATATGGAAAAAACCTTCCGGTTTGTCGATGAATAATGATATTTTCTCTAGGACTTGTTTTTTAAGTAGTACTTTTACCTGTAAACCAAGAAAATTTTGTTGTTTCATTTTATAGTAATAATTATAAGTTTTAGTAGCTGATAAATAATATATCCACTTTAGTTAAATGTTATAATAATTTTAACAGGCTTAAGGATTGTTATAATATATTAATGTTAATAAAAAGACTATTATGGATAATTAACAATAAAATTTACTATATATAGTCTCTATTTAGTTAGAAAAAATTGGTTTTAACTAAATCCTAACTCAATCATGTTATTATAAGTCAAAATTAACGTATCGCCTTTTTATAGCTATCCAAATTCTCAATCGCCATTCCTATTCCACGTATAACACAAAACAATGGTTCATCAACTACATAGGCAGGAACTCCGGTATAATAAGTAATAAACTTGTCTAGGTTAATGAGAAGGGCAGTTCCACCGGATAAAACAATTCCCTTGTCAACTATGTCTGCGGAAAGTTCGGGAGGACTTTCTCCAAAGACTTCTTTTATACCTTCAATAATCTGTTTTAAAGGCTTTTGCAGTGCCTCGGTGATACTGATTTCTCCAACTTCCATTATTTTGGGCAACCCAGATTGGGTATCTCGCCCGCGTACTTCCATTTTAATTTCTTCGTATTTTTCTGGCTCCAAAATATGAGCATTGCCAACCTTCATTTTGATTTCTTCTGCAGTACGTTCACCAACGTGCATATTATGCTTTTTTCTCATGTGATGAATTATCGCTTCATCGAGCTTTGTTCCTGCGATTCTTACTGTTTTAAATACGACTAACTGCCCAAGCGACAAAATTCCTATTTCAGCCGTGCCTCCTCCGATATTGACGATCATATGACCTGAAGGCTGTGATATTGGTATTTTTGCGCCGATTGCTGCAGCTAGAGGCTCTTCGATAAGATATACATCTGAAGCCCCAGCTTGTTTACAAGCAGCTACGACAGCACGCTTTTCTACCTGGGAAGATCCTCCGGGGATAGATATCATGACTTCGGGCCACAGAATTCTCCCGTTCAAAGCCTTTCTTAAAAAATATGTGACCATGGCTGAAGTTGTTGTGTAGTCTGCAATTACTCCGTCCCGCATCGGCCGTGCAGCGACAATCGTGTTAGGTGTGCGTCCCAGCATTTCACGGGCATCTTCTCCTACAGCAAGGATATCATGATCTTCTTGCGAATAAGCTACGACAGTAGGTTCATTGAGAACAATACCCTTATTTACGACATAGACCAGCGTGTTTGCGGTACCAAGATCGATACCGACTTTCTTTTTAAACCACATATATTAACTAAAATGAATAAGTTGATTACTGATTTCTGATTACTGACTTCAATTGGTTGTTTTATTGTATAATAAGTCGGGTAAGCAGTCTATTTAAGGTAAAAATATATCGATCATAATCTATACTAAATAGATCAAATTATATCTACATATGAAAATAATTCTTAATGTTACGAAAAGTATAGTGCCAAGAATTATCCTGTTTGGGTTTTTTGTTTTAGTATTGATTGCAGTTATCGCTTATGCTCGAGGTTATCGTATAAATTTTGACGAAGGCACAGTAACCTCAACCGGCATTTTATCAGTAAACTCAACACCAAGGCCTGCTAAGGTCTACGTAAACGGCGAACTGAAAGGTGCAACAGATGTAAATCTGACTCTCCCATTTGGCAAATATAATGTTGAGGTAAAGAAAGACGGTTATACTTCATGGCAAAAACAAGTTTCTCTTAAGGGAGAAATAGTAATGAGCCTTGATGCTAGACTGTTCTCAAAAAATCCTTCACTCACTCCTCTGACTAATCTTGGTGTCATGAAGGCAATTCCAATCGGAAACACAGACAAACTCATTCTTATCTCACAGACAGGAGACGTCGAAGCTGATGGTATTTATCTGTTTGAGGTTGGCAATAAGGCTTTGGCTATCTTTCCTCCACTAAAACCTCTACTTATGAAATCGCTACTGCTTGAAACTATTGATATTTCAACGGCGACAGTCGATTTTGCTCCAAATTACCGCCAAGGAATACTTACTTTTATAATAGATCAGGGTGAACTTGCTTATCTAATTTCACTTGAAGATGAGAACACCCAGCTTTTTGAGATCACTGCATCTAAAGAAAATATTATTACCGCTTGGAACGAGGAAAAAAATGTCGAAGCGCTAAAAATAATCGAGACGTTGCCTAAAAAAATTGTGCCCATTGCCCTTTCCTCCTTTCAAATTATCTCCCTATCTCCTGACGAAAAAAAACTTTTATACCTGGCCAAAGAGGATGCCACGATCCCGATCGTTTTGGAACCACAACTTATTGGTGCAAATCAAACTGTCGAGCATCGCGACATCAAAAAAAATTCTCTCTATATTTATGACAAAAAAGAGGATAAGAATTTCCTCTTACCGATAGTTGTCAGTATTGACAACAGTCTATTTGAAATTGATGAAACGCCGAGCCAAACTACTCCGACTCCTGAAACCGCCACCAGCACTGCTCAAATCGCAACTCCGAAGGTATGGAATGAAGAAGTAGTAAAACTCATTACGGAAAAAGTACATTGGTATCCGACATCAGACTATCTTGCTGCCATGGACGTCAACCAGATCAAACTCTTGCAGTATGATGGTACCAACGAAGAAATTGTTTATGCCGGACCTTTTCAGGATGAATTTTTTACCATCTCACCCGACTGGAACGTTCTGGTAATTATTAACCTGAACCCACAACTGAATGATCATGGAGATTTGTACTCTGTGGGAATAAAATGAGAGATTAAAACACTTTCGGTTCGGCGAAAACCAGTAACCTTTTAAAAGTTGTTCCAGGTGGCCAACACGTCTGTAAAGTCAAAAACTCATTTTGGGTTTTTCGCGTGAGGTAATCGACCTCGGTCGGGTCAACAATTTGAGTCGCGGTAACTATGTAAACAAAACGCTGGCCTTTGTAAAAAAGGTTTACTTCGTCACCCACCTCAAGTTTGTACAAAAGATAAAACACGGCATTATATGTACCAACATTCCAGATATAATCTGTCGAGTGGGCAAACATAAATATGTGTCCTCCTTCTCCAGGGAAAGCAGTTCCGTCAGCATGGGCAACACCCTGCTGCAGTGAAGCGAGATATTCGTCTTCGTTACTTGCGTCAACACCGCTTATAACTTTGGCATTGGCGGCAATTTTTGGAATAACTATGCTATATTCGGGATCATTGGGCACAATTACCTCAACTGGCTTGATCTGTAAGGCTTTAGCCAATGCGCCTTTTGGTGCCTGACCTGAAAATTCTCGTCGAATTACCGGAGCTTCTTCCGGTGATGCGACTACATATTTTTTTTGAGCTCGATTTTCGACATAATATTTTACTTCCTCTGCAATAGGTTGATAAAAAGTTTTTGCAATAAAAAAAACAGACGTAAGAATTAAAAAATTACCCACCGTTCGCAGGATCAAAATCAGTATATATTCCCAAGATGGAAGTTTTTTAAAAGACTTCATGTGTCCTCGGGCAGAATCGAACTGCCATCATGCGCTTAGGACGCGCGTGCTCTATCCTTTTAAGCTACGAGGACTAAGGCTGTATCATATTCTATCACGTAAGTCCAAAGCTGGTTATTGTGATCCGAAAATAGCCATCAAAATAAAGGGCTGAAGATTAAATAAAATATGGAAAATAACACAGTACCAAAGATTGTTCCATTTGAGAAAAATATATGAAAGTACCAGACCTACGATAAAACTACTAAAATAAAGACCGGGATGAATATGTGCCAGAGCAAAAATTGCCGAGGCATAAATAACGGCAAATAAACCACGATAGTGTTTTTTTAAATATGCAAATATCACACCTCTGAAAAATAATTCCTCTTGTATAGGTCCATATATTACGAACGAAGCAAAACCCAAGACCGTATCAAGACCTTTGGCACCGTCAAAAACTGACCATTGATATTCGATTCCTGTATTTATCAAATCTTCAAGCTTGTCCCCAAACCAAAAAGACAGTAGAAAAATGCCGCTCACAAGAATTATCAAAAGAGCTATTCGTAATAATACGGAGTAACCTATAAGCGTAAGTACTTTTTTTATTTGTAGCTTTGTTTTAAAAAGTTCCGATTGTATATTTTTCTTATAAAGACTAAAAAACAAAAATACAACAAAAAGACTAACGACATCTGTTAAAAATTCTATTGATATACCAGAAATCTCATTCCCAGTCAAAAACGTTACAATAACGAATATTAGAACAACAATAATACCGGTTAAAAGATAGTAGACTGCAAAATTTCCGACGATCTTAAGCAGGTGCTTTATATGCCAATACATATGGGTTACTTCATCACCTGCTCCTCGACACGCTGATATTTCATGAGCTCTTCTTTTTTGAACCAGAGATCAACTTCAAACTTTGCCTCATCGAGGTTGCCAGACGCATGCAGGAGATTTTTGATTGGTCTCTTGCCGGTGTTGGCACGGTATGAGGAATCGTATGAATAATCACCACGTATAGTGCCCGGAGGAGATAACAAAGGTAAAGTATGGCCGACAATTTTTCTGACAAGTTCGACGGCGTGTGGTGCTTCAAGAACCATGACTATTACCGGTCCATCAGTGATCATATCGACAAGCCATTGTCTGATCTTGAGACCAATTTCGTGTGGATTATCCGATCCAAGCTCACTTTTCACATCAATCCCAAGATCCCGATAGTTTTCCAAAGTTTTCTTTCCCATTCCGTCTATGAATTCTGTACGTTCGGATGGATAGTGCTTATTAGCAAGCTTATGAGACACCATCATCATCTTAAGTGCGACTATTTTTAGGCCAACACGTTCAAAACGAGATGTAATTTCACCAACTAATCCACGTGATACAGAATCGGGTTTGAATATAATCAGGGTCTGTTCCATTAATTTTGATAAGTGTAAATAATAATGTCACTATTATAACAGTAATTGTCATTCTGATCCCGATGAATATCGGGAGAAGAATCTAATTACTGGATTGTTCGTTTCGTTATTACTACACTCAACGATGACAATGATGTCATGCTGGCTTGTCCAGCATCGAGCCTTATTAGATTCTGGAGTCGCTTCGCTCCCCAGAATGACGATGGTCTATTTACTAATTAACCACCCACCAGTTAAATACGACGTCGCTGTCTACCTCTTCTATTATACTGATTTTAAAGTATTCTTGATCTTTCTGGTCTACGACAGAGATAGGGACTCCCAACTCTGTTTTTGGAGTAAGGAATATTTTTGATTTATCAGTCACTGATTTAGTTTTTATCAAAACCTCTTTTTTTCCTTTTGGAATGGTGCCCTGACCAATACTTAATACTTCGCTGTCCGTGGTATCGACATTGTATTTTTTGGCGGTAATCTCCTCTTGTACCATCAAATTGCCTTTTTTGTCAATTTTTACCTTCCCAGCCATAAACTCAATCGGCGCCGTGGCCGCGGACTGGATTTTAAGAGCGGTACCCAAAGAGTCGATTTTACCTTCGATTCCGTCAATAACCAAAAGCCCGGCATTTATCTGACCAATGACACCAACATCATACAAATTTGTCTTGCCGGTTACAGTTAGATCGGTGAGCGTGAGTTTTTCGTCACTCATAGCGATATCCGTGTCCGAAGACTCACCAAGAACAACGCCTTGAAGTGAAGCAATAATAGATTCTACTGTCTCAAGTCTATTGTCGGCATCTTTTTTCCATTGCGCCAAATCTTCAAATGAAGCCGATTCACTCGCTTCTTTAATTTCTTGTTGTTGTTCGTCTTTTAAACTATCTACTTTTTCTTCAAGAGCGATAAGCTTATCGGCAAGTTCAGAGATGCTTGACTCAAGTGGTGTTTTGTAATTTTTCACTAGATCAACTTCCGCTGTAAGGTCAGATATTTCCAGAGGCAAATCGTGTACGGAATTGGAAAGATAATCAATTTTGCTCTCAACATTAAGTGTAATATTAGTTTCCAGATCGGTAAGCCGATTTGTTCTGGCGGTAATTTGAATATTTTGTTGTTGAATTGCTTTGATGAGGAGAGGCGTCAGCGAACCATACGCAATACCTTTGTTTCCATCGGTTCCCGACACTACTTCCGGAATTATCTGCTCGACTTCTTGGGCGATGAGCCCGAAGGAACTTTCTCCGGTTTTGTCAAATGTATATCTACGCGGCTGAAGTGCAAGTATTTCGTCAAGACCGTAATCAATGTCTCGGACATCTGATTTGAAAGCGATGTCTGAAGCATCATTCCAGCAGGTGGTCTGATCGCAGAAGGCTTCGGCGCCTGAGACATAAAGCTTATAAACTCCTGGATCGGTAATACCGATGCCGAAATTACCCGCATTTATCCATGAAGGATTACCACTATCGGTAAAAAGTTTTATGTCTTCGTTTCCGGATGAATCATATAGACTTATTAGCCCATCTCCACTTGAATCTTGTCGAGCCCTAAAAATTTGAGTGAGCGATGAATTTAATCCGCTTATAAAATCGTTGGAATTGCCCGAGCTTACAACACTTAGATTTGCAGCTGGTGCCGTTGTCCCTATGCCGACACGTCCTTGAACTAGGAGGCCGTTAGATGGAGCGGTTAGTCCACTTATGTTCACCCATGTACCGCTTATGATAGTTCCACCTGCGACTTCAAGTTTGTTGTTAAGTGCTGTTGTGCCGATGCCTAAGTTACCGCTTGTGTCAAGTCCGAGGAATAGATTTGTTCCTGGTGTTGTTCCGTCTCCTATCCCAAATATATCATCATCGTCTCCACCAGCGTCTTCCACTATTCCCATCCAAAAATCTGTATCTGTTGCAGTAAGTGTATTGAATATAATGGATGGGTCAGTGTTGCCTATTCCAATATTACCTAGGTTTATGTCGAGTTTGTAGGAAGGATCGGTGGTACCGATGCCGACGTTGCCTGCCGAAGTAATCCTCATATATTCTGTAAGTATATTGTTAAGACTAGTCTGGAAAGCAAGATAACCATCTTTCGTTCCGATTGTTGATGTATATAATTGTTCCTTACCGGCAAAAATTCCTGCGCCTCTGGAATTTGTCCCTGCATTATCGCTGAAATCTAACCGCAATCCGTGTACGCTATTTGCGGATTGATCTTTATTCCAAAAGTTATTTCCACGGGGCACAGCTACATCAGTTGAACTTACCACAAAAAGTGCCGCACCAAGACCAGCCGTTGTTTGTTCCACATGAAAAATAGAAATAGGAGCGGTTGTTCCAATCCCGACAAAATCTCCAATATTTGAAGGAGCTAAATCCGTTCCATTTCTTTGCCAGTAACCCAGTGTCCCTGTTCCTGATGGTGATCCCCATGTCAAGATTCCTGCTCCATCATTTGTGAGTAAACTTCCTGCTCCACCTTGTGATGATGGGAAGGATGTTGTTACGTTATTCAGTTTTACGATGTTACCCAATGAATCTACCTGGAATTGAGAGGATGCACCGACTGAAAGCATTGAGACCGGGGCTGTGGTCCCAATGCCGACGAGGCCTCCATCGGTAATAATCATTCTATCGGTTAAGGAATTTAGAGTTGCTCCCGAGGCACCCGCAGAAGCAGTTTTAAAAAAAATATCTCCTCCGACGGCACTTCCTGTTCCTCGGCCACCTGCAACGCTAATATTTGCTCCGGCTATATTTGTACCCGATCCGCCACTTGCATTAATAGTAGCACTAACTGGCGAAGTATGGACTCTACCGCTTCCTATATACATCTGATTGATATAATCGCTATTATCTGCCCTGCCTATAACGATTATATTATTTTGATCTGCAACGGCAGCATACCCTATGGCAACACTTGTCGTTCCGCTCGCGTTTGCAGCCTTACCTATTGCTATAGCCTGATCTGTTGCTGTGGCATCCGTTCCAAGGGCAACACCCCTATGGCTGGCAGATGCATTTGATCCAATTGCAAGTGCTCGATGACTTGTTGTGTTTGCACCATAGCCTAAAGCCGTACTTTCAATATATGAACCAGTTGAAGCTGATAATCCAAATTTTTCACTCTGTGAGCTATTTGAACTTGATATATTTCCTGCAACAACTAAACTTGCACCCGGCGCCGTCGTCCCAATCCCAATCCGTCCTGTACTTCCATCCATAAACAATAGTTCATCGCCGCTGTCGGAGTTGTAAAATCTGTAGTCAACGTCAGATGTCCCGCTATACAAATTGACAGTTGTTGTTGAGTCGATGGTCATTGCGTCTACAAACTGGGCAAAGTCGAGTGAGTCAGCAGTCACTGATGCCGCCCCAAATGTGCCCCACGAAAGTGTTCCCGAACCATCATTTATAAGAATCTCATCCACATTTCCTTGAGATGAAGGAAATGAATAGCTCACATTGTTAATTTTTGTAATATTTCCCGAGCTATTGATCGTAAACTCATCGTTTTGACCTACATTTATACCATTTGGAAAGGACGACGTACCGTTAAAAGTAAGCGTATCCGACGAACTATCTCCAAATGTAATATCACCATTAAATGTGGCAGTATCATTGACCGTTAAGTCACCACCCACAGATGCATCACCTTGTAACGAGAGGTCGCCATTTTCATTTATTGTTGCCTTGAGAAGATAAAGATCCCGCCAGCGATTGCTTGTTGTGCCAAGAGAGCCAACACCATTCTCTGCCGGGAAAAAAGTACCGTTAACATTTGATAGTATAGATCCGTCCCCATAACTACTCATTACTACACCACCTTTGCCTGCCTGCGCACTGGCGTAGGTCGTCTCGATAGCACCTTCTTCAAGCTGAATGTCGTCAAGATAAACATAACCATTTTTAAGGTTACGTAACTCAATAACCGGATACCAGTTGCTCCAGTCCGTGATGAGTCCGTCGGTAGTTACGGTCGTGGATACTCTATACCAGTCCTTCGTGCCGGAAAGTGCGATTTCCTCCATCGGACCATACTCATTTTTATAATTATTCCAGAAACCAATTCTTACTTTTGTATCAGAATTAACGTTCGTATTTTTTACATAAGCTGACAATACATAAGTCCTCCCTGGGACAGCAATCGTCACGTCTTGTGAAATACCAAGATCATAGCCACTTTCTCCATTTGAAGGAAAAAACTTGAGTCCGTAATTACCACTTCGTATTGCCTCATCAGTCTGTTT
>MFZZ01000015.1:16165-17020 GCA_001789555.1 Candidatus Roizmanbacteria bacterium RIFCSPHIGHO2_12_FULL_38_13 | reverse complement strand
AGAATATATACTAGCTGGTTTTTGTCAATAGTGTTTCCGCTATCTTTTTCAGAGTTTTGGCTATCTTTATAATAATTTGTCGCCGAAGTATCTTTTTGAAAGAAAAATGAAAACCCATAGATTACACCAAGTGATACTATCAGAGATACAAAAAATAACACAAGAAATATTGTTGCAATAGTTCGCAGACCTTTTGCAAAAGAAAAATTATCCCTATTGTCAGCACTCATAACTAATATGGATATCTATAATACACATATGTAATACATTGGAGTAGATACTTTTATGCTGGCATAAAAAAAATTAAATGTCAATATAAGTTGATCTAAATCGATAATTTAATGCAGAAAAATCAATGTAGCAAAGTAGGTATCAAAATCCATAAATAGAGTTTATAAAGCTATATAGGTCCATTTGAAAAAATAACATAATATAAAATCCGATAATCAGAAATGGTCCAAAAGCAATCTTAGTTTTTAGTTTGGCTTTTTGAAGGATCATCAAAAATAAGGCAATAATACCTCCAATCACAAAACCTATATATAGGGCTATAAGACCTGCTTTTATACCAAGCAAAAAACCGATTATGTAGGCAAATTTTACGTCTCCGAAACCCATTCCTTTTCCTTTTGTAATTAGAAAAATTAAAAGCAATGGCAGCATGACGGCCATTCCTGCAACTAACATCATGCCGAATTTTTGAATCAACATGAAATTCAGTAGGCTAAAAAATAAACTTGTTTGAACAGGACTGTTTAATAGCAAAAATCGTAAAATGCCAACTATGATTAAAGCGATATGAATCTCATCAGGTATGATCTGATATCTCAAATCGGTTAAGATGATCACAAAAAT
>MFZZ01000015.1:1451-16142 GCA_001789555.1 Candidatus Roizmanbacteria bacterium RIFCSPHIGHO2_12_FULL_38_13 | reverse complement strand
CAAAATGTAACCAGACTGAAGCTGAAGGATAAGCATTTTGAGATAATATCCACGTCAGAGTAAATACCACGCCCGTTGCAATTTCAGAGATAGGATACTGTATTGAGATTGAGGCTTGACAATAGCGACATTTCCCTTTTAGTGAAGTATATGAAATAATTGGAATGAGATCTATCCATGACAACTTGCGTTTACATGTATCACATTTTGAACGTCCACCCAAAGTCTGTTCACAGGCAAGTCTATCGGCGACAACATTTAGAAACGATCCTAAAAAAAGACCAATGATGAAGAGGAATATAGAATATAGAATATAGAATATAGAACTATTTATTTGCAACATATTTATTTTCTACTGTTGATTTAATAAATCCGTTAATTAATCGATGAATATTATTGGTTAATGTGGCCAGTTCATTGAATGCTTTATTATTCAAATAACCTAAATCTCTACAGATAAGAAGTTGGCTTTGTAATTCAATGAGTGATCCTCGTGCAATGATATAGAATTGTTTTTTATCTTTGGTTGTAATTCTTCCAAATCCTTCAGCAATATTTGATGGAATTGATACAGCAGCTCTTCTTATTTGATTCGTTATACCAAATATTTCATTACTTGGAAACTTTTCAGTTGCTTTATAGATTTCGATTGTGAGACGATGACTTTCCTTCCAGACAATAAGGTCAGTAAAACTCTTTATTTTCATAGATAAATGATACCTGATTCTATATTCTATATTCTACATTCCATATTCTATCTTTACCCCTTCCTTTTTGAACGGACCTATGACTGCGAGGTTTAGTTGGCTCGTCAGAAAAATGTCTTTTGCTGTTTCAATAATTTGATCTTTTGTGACTTTATCTAGGGATTGGATTATCATATCAGTATTTATCAATTCTTTTTCAAACAAATATCTGCCGCCGATGAATGATGCGGCATCATGCGAATCTTCAAGTGACAGTAGAAGTCTTCCTTTAAGCATCTCTTTAACACGTTCAATTTCAGCTTTCTCAAGCTTGCCTTGAGAGATATTTTGATGCTCTTTTAATATTAGATTAACAGCCTTTTGTACCTTGTCAAAGTCATTGGTGATGCCGGCTTGAGTCACAATATAACCCGTGTCTTCATAAAGGTCACGAGATGTGGAAATGTAATAACACAGTCCACGACGTTCACGAAGCTCGGTAAAAAGCCGAGACGACATACTGCCACCCAAAATGGCGGCGAGTACGGCAAGTACATAACGTCTTTTATCAGTTTGACTAAACGCGCGAAAACCCAAGGCAATATGTGCCTGTTGGGTTTTTTTGTAATGGATTTTTATTTCCGGTTTTTTTTGTAAATATTCAAATTCCACAAACCTCTTTTTCTTATGCTTGCCCCAGCTTCCTAAGTTTTTTTCAATTTTTGACAAATATTTATCGATTCCTTTGCCGTTATGATCTATGCCTCCTGCAATAACGAGTACTGTATTTGAGCTATGATAATGATCGGTAAGATAATCGGAAAATGTAGACTTTGAAAAAGTACGCACAGTTTTTGCCGTGCCGGCAATGTCAAACCCAAGCGGATGGCCGGGAAACATGATGTCATCAAAAATATCTCCGACTTTTCGCGCCGGCATATCTTCGTACATGTTTATTTCTTCAACTATGACCCCTTTTTCTCGTTCAATTTCGGCAGGTTCAAGTAGAGGGTGCCGTATCATATCGGAAAGCAGATCAATGACGGTATCAAAATGGCTTCTTGGAGCTTTTACCCAGTAACCCGTGTGGTCTTTGGCAGTAAAGGCATTGAAATCCCCACCGATGCCGTCGATTGTTTCGGAGATGATCTTGGCGTTTGGATATTTTTTTGTTCCTTTAAAAGCCATGTGCTCAAAAAAATGAGCAATACCATTATTCTTTTTATCTTCATATCGAGAACCGGCGCCTACTAAAAGCATGGTCGTGAGTGTCGGAAAATCGTGAGACTGGACAAAGATAACAGGCAGACCGTTTGAGAGCTTGACGATTTTGATGTTCATAACTCATATTATAAAGGAAACTAAACTCCAGATTAGTTGTGAAAATGTTCATTGTAGAACTCCATAAGACCCAGTAATGAACTTTGAAAAAACGCCTTACCTCTAAGATCTACATCTTCACCTTTTGGAGTAATTTGATGAAGTAATCCAACAAAAACTACTTCTATGTCGCTATAACTTTCATTAAGTTCAGTATCACTAGCTGTTCCTTCTTCGACCTCACTCCTAATCCGCTCCATTTCTTCCTCATCTTTGAGCAATTCATTTTTAATCTCCTCTAATCCTCCTTGGTTAATCATAGCATCTTCTCCATATTCTTCTATAACCGTAGTTTGTGATTCAACCCTATTTCTTAAATGCAATACGGTTACTTCCCTTTTTTTTAAATTCATAAACATATCAAGTGCTCGCGGTCCCTTTGGACTTTCTAAAGCTTGTCCTACCATGTTATATGCCATATTAAACAATAAATCAGGGCATTTATCCCAGATCATTTGACCTATCCTTTGTTCTGGTCTTGGAGTCTTGCTTTCGGTCATAGGTAGTTTAGGAATTTATTTTATAATTCATTTATCTAATATTTACTTGCTTAATTTCTTTGCAGTAATCTTACTAGACTTCACTGGCATTTCGATTGAAGGTATTATCTCATAGTAATATATTTTCTGTCAATATTGGCTAAAATATCCCGATAAATGTGAGTTCGGGCAGCGTCCACAGTATGTCACCTGTTAAGTAACTTGCTGCTTGTTGTATTGTACCAAATAGTGTATAGATAGGGGTATATGAAAAAAATATTGTTGTCCTCAATGTCAAACCACTAACGCAGTTATCAGAAAAACAAAGCGAGGACAATCACTACTATTTTTCTGCAAAGCTTGCACAAAATACTTTTCTGTTAAAACAGTATGGCTAGACACTAAAGCAATTCTCCGTGATCATTTAGATGGATTATCCTTTCGGAAACTTGCGGAAAAGTACAGTGTTAGTAAATCGTATACTTGGGAGATATGTCAGGAAGAGTTGAAAAAGCTTCCTAACAACAATCAGTTTACTCATAAGTACTGTGATCGATTTTCCTCAACACTTGTTGTTGATGGTAAATATTTTAAGGTCAAAGGAGAAAAATACGGTTATTGCCTGTTGTGGGGAGTAGACTATTTCAAACACGATATCCCTGTTATTACTATCGCACCTTCAGAAAACTATCAAACTTGGGCAAGATACTTTTCATACTTTAGACTACTTTCTCATCATCCCACACTTTTAGTCTGTGACGATCATGTTGCTATTAAAATGGCTGCAAGATCTAGATTCCCTGAAGTTCGTATTCAAACATGCTTTAATCACTTTAAGGAAGGATTAAGACGAAATCTTAGGACACGTTCTGATACCACCTATATTCCATTTATGAAACGTATTGAAACTATCATTAACTCTTCTCACAAGCTCTCACTTGAAAACTACAACTCTTGGCTACAGGCATTATGGAGAGATTATCATCATGATCAAGTGTGTCTTGAAGTAATGGCAACTATACAAAGATATAAACCAGAACTTAGAGCTTATGAAGGTATCAAACAAGCACCACTGATAACAAACATGATTGAAGGCCTGAATGGTCATTTACAAGCAAGATTAACAAGTATTCAGTCGTTTGAAAGTGTAAACTATGCCAGACTTTGGCTTAATGGTTATGTTCTTAAACGTAGATATTCAAAATGGACTGGCTGTACAGGCAAATTTAAAAAATTAAATGGCACGCGAGGGGTGGATCAGACTAAAAAATACGATGTTGTTCTACCAACCTATTTCTAACTCTCAGGTGACAATTTGTGGACGCTACTGTGAGTTCGGAGGGAATCGAACCCTCAACCAACAGCTTAAAAGGCTGCTGCTCTACCGTTGAGCTACGAACCCGGAACCAATCTCGATACGCTTTGCTATCGGGACTGCCCTACCAATTGTCCGCCTACATCGTCGGATCCACTAGGCGGAAGCTACGTGCCCATATAAAAACACTATTTTATCACATATGGACATATAATCCCAGCTTGTAACTATGCTCCAGAATTATAGATTCTATTCCATATATCACTCCTCTTCATTATCTTTTTCAGAATGATTTTCTTCAATGTCACTCCACTTTTGAAATACCTTCAAAAATCAGCTGTTTAATAATGGCCTGGTAAGGAATATCCATTTTATGTGCTCTAATCTTCACTCTATCTATAAGACCCTCCGTAAAGACGAATCGTAATTGGTTTCGTACTAAGCTTTAAATTAGGAAAATTCCAATGTTCAAGACCTTTGCTGTAATCTACATACTCTGTAGAGTCCACATTTTGCCAAAACTCACGTTCTTCCTGTTCTGTTTTAAATTTAGGAATTTTTTTTAGCTTTTTCATATAACCTCTTTCCCGTAAAAAAAAATCCAGTTAAGCCTAATAATGCAGTATTTATTTCTTTAAGACCAAATTCAATATCTTGCCTTTCACATAAATAACTTTGTATTTTTTTCCATCTGTATATTTTTTTACCTTTTCATCCTCAAGAGCTTTTTTCACGACCGTTTTTTCATCAGCTTGTTTTTTATCCATTGTCAAAGTCGCTCGCAGTTTCCCGTTTACCTGGACAGGAATGGTAATCACCTCCATTTTCAGTAGTTTTTTATCAGCAATGGGCCAATCGGCAAGATGAATCGACTCTTTTTCTTCGAATATATCATACCAGATCGACTCGGTCATAAATGGCGCAAACGGCGCCAGAATTTTTAGAAACTCCTTGGCACTTTTGCTGCTTAACGGCATTTTGCTTTTGCCCTTACTGTTCACTATTTGATCCTTCAGTTCATCTTCCCAAAAATTAAGAAACTCCATCATTGCGGCTACTGCAGTATTGTATTTTACGTTTTCAATATCACTACTTACCTTTTCTATGGTTCTATGTAGTTCGTTTAGGACTTCCTGATGGTCTTTTTCTACGGACGTATGGGATTTAATTTGAATACTATATTGTTTGCACATACGCCAGACACGGGTCAAAAAACGGTATGATCCCTGAAGAGTTCGCGTCGACCAGGCAATCTCCTGTGAAAAAGGTGCCATAAACATCTCATAAAGTCTTAAAGAGTCTGCCCCAAACTCATTAACTACATCATCTGGGTTAATGACATTTCCCCACGATTTACTCATTTTGCGGTGGTCTTCGGCAAGTATCATTCCGACATTGCGAAGTCGCATAAATGGCTCGGTCTGTGAGACAAGGCCAATATCATACATTGCTTTCATCCAAAACCTGGCATAAAGCAGGTGTAGAACCGCATGCTCTGCTCCACCGAAATACCAATCAACAGGCATCCATTTATCGGCAGACTTCATCATCTTGTCCCATTCTTTTCTGCTTGGAGATTTTGTCCTCATCCCGGACCCCGATCCGGGATCCCTCTTAGATCCTGAACCAAGTTCAGGATGACGTGGAAAGGCAAACCGTAAAAAATACCAGCAAGACCCGGCCCAATTAGGCATGGTGTCTGTTTCCCGTACAGCTTTGCCGCCACAGTTTGGACATGTAGTATTTATGAAAGTATCTACCGCGGCAAGCGGTGACTCACCTGTAGCCAGTGGTTCGTATTTATCTAGATCAGGTAGTTCAAGCGGTAGCTCTTTTTCCGAAACCGGAAACCAACCATATAGTGAATCCTTAATTTCATTGATGCGACTTTTCACCTCTTTTTTTGTTTTCTGATTACTGATTACTGATTTCTGATTTTTGCTAGTATTGAAGTAGCTTACTTTATTTTTTGCGCAGGATTCGCAATAAATCATCGGTATCGGTTCACCCCAATAACGCTGCCTCGAAAAAATCCAGTCGCGTAAATGATACGTCACTACTCTCTTTCCCCAACCTTTCTTTTCGATGTAATTCATGATTTTTTTCGTCGCCTTATGGATATCCATGCCGTCCAAAAATGAGGAATTTATCATTGTCCCTTCCTCTTCTTGGACCTGTTTTTTTTTGGTGATTGGAGATTTGTCTCCGTCGCTTCCGACCACAACTCGGACAACATCGATGTCAAACTCCGAAGCAAACTCAAAGTCCCGCAGATCATGACCCGGCACTCCAACAACAGCGCCGGTACCAAAATCCTTCAAAACAAAGTCTGATATCCAGATAGGCATCTTGCGGTCATTTAAGTTATTTATTGCGTAAAATCCTGTAAATACACCGGTTTTCTTTTTGCCTTCAGCTTGTCTTTCAAGCTCGGTTTTACTCTTTGCCTTTTCAACATACTTCTTTATGTCTTCGACTTTTGACTTTTGGCTTTTGGCTTTTGACTTAAGGAGCGAAGCGACGAATTTATGTTCCGGAGCGACCACGATAAATGTAGCCCCAAAGTTGGTATCAGGACGTGTTGTGAAACATGTAATCAACTCTTTTGTGCCTTTAACCCTGTAATTTATGTTGATCCCTTCTTTACGGCCGATCCAGTTTTTCTGCATCTCGAGGATGCCGGTTGGCCATTTTAAATCCTTTAGATCTTCAAGCAGGCGATCGGCGTATTCTGTGATGCGAAAAATCCACTGTGGCAGCTCTTTTTTCGTAATCTTTGTACCACATCGCTCGTGAGTACCGTCTGCCAAGACTTCTTCCTCGGCAAGGCCGGTTTTGCAGTTGGGACAGTAGTTTATGGGCGTCATTTTTTTAGTTAAAAGCCCCATTTTGAAAAACTCTATAAAAAGCCACTGTGTCCACTGATAATAATCTGGGTCAGTGGTCGCAAATTCGAGGTCCCAGTCATAGGAAAAACCCAACATCTGCATCTGACGCCTGAAGTTGTCGATGTTTTTTGGAACCACTTTTTTGGGGTTGGTCTTGTCTTTTATTGCCGCATTTTCTGCTGGTAAACCAAAAGCATCCCAACCCATAGGATGTAGCACAGAATAGCCTTTCATCCTATAATAGCGAGTCAAAATATCTGTGGCCGTATAACCTCGAGGATGACCAACGTGAAGTCCTGCGCCAGAAGGATATGGGAACATGTCCAGTATATACATCTTCTTCTTGCCTTTGGACAATACGGCTTTGTAGACTTTATCTTTGTTCCATTCGGCAATAAGTGTGGGTTCAAATTCACTGGGTTGATAGCGTTTCATAAGGAAAAATGATGTTGTAATTATACGAAACGATTGCCTCAAACTCAAATGTGTTTGATTTTTGGAGTATAATAGTATTTCATGACCAAGCGATATCTACACGCCGGACTAGGTGGAACATTCGATCATCTGCACCGGGGACATGAAGCTATAATTGACAAAGCATTTGAAATCAGTGATAAAGTTTCGATCGGAGTTTCAAATGATACAATGCTATTAAACAAGGAGTTTGACCGCAGTCTTGAGACGTATCAAGAGCGACTGGACGGATTGAAAAAATATCTCCATAAAAAAAATTATCTTTCACGTTCACAGATTTTCGAACTTAAAGATATATATGGTACTTCGGTAAGTGATGCGAAAATGGACTGTCTGGTTGTAAGCAAAGACACTCTATCAAATGCCAAGTTAATAAATAACAAACGTCATGATCTTGGGCTTAAACCTATTGATATAATCGAGGTCGTTCTCATCGAAGGTGCGGACGGTAAGATCATCAGCTCGACACGAATTCGCAAAGGCAGTATCGACAGGCAAGGAGATAAATATCTGGATTTGTTTTCTTCAGATGTAATCAAGCTGCCGACAGAACTCCGACAAAAATTACGTAATCCACTTGCTACACCGATCTTGGGTAAAACTTTGCAGGAAACTGCAGATTTGGTGAAGAAATCTTTGTCAGAAAAAAAACCTCTGCTGACGATTGCGGTCGGCGACATTGTTTCCGAAACCTTGACAGATATCGGTGTTATGCCGGATATAAGCATTATTGATTTCAAAAGCCGGAGAAAGGAACTGTCGCATGCAAAAAAAATCACCAAATATACTAAATATCAAAACGATCCTGGTACCATCAATTTTGAAGTGGTTTCAAAGATCAACAATGCGATTAATGATGCTTTATCCTCACAAAAAAAATCCACAATCGTGATCGCCGGCGAGGAAGATCTGCTCGCGCTTCCTGCTATCCTGCTTGCTCCTCTGAAATCAGTTGTTGTCTACGGTCAAATGGATATGGGGGTAATCCTGGTCGAAGTTACCGAAAAAATTAAAGAAAAAGTAGGAAAGATAGTAAAACAGTTCGTTAGTTAATAGTTTTGAAATAATTTTATACCCATACCCAGTAGTACTATTTTTACATAATATCTTCAAGAAACTAATCAAAACTTGAATAAATGTTTCAACGCCGAACAGGTACCACAAGCCAGAGACCCCGCCATGGCGGGGCGGTAAGCGACACCTGCCTGCCGTAGGCAGGGAATCTGGAACGAAAATCCTGCTGTTTTATATCGTCATAATAATAAAATACCTACATAAATCGAATATTTCGTCTATAATATCGAGTTAAAATGGGTAAAAAAGAGAAAAGCTCTGTGGAATCAAATTCATTCGCTGAAAATGTCTTCCCTCATACACCTGTGGTCTTCGAGCCAAGATCTTTTCAATATATACCCACCTATGTTAGTCCCATCGCTCTACCTGAAACAAATGCTCGTCTACTTGGGATATATAACCAAGGTAATACATCCGGATTCGAACCGTTAGGTCAATTGATTTCTCCCTTAGGAATTTCCCGAGATATACGTCTCCACGATAGTCAAAGTGGTAAAAACTTTTCTGTAGGAGGAATCGGTTTAACTACAGTAAATGATGGACAAATTTCGGTCAAAGATCCGCGTCCAGATTTAACTGTAGAACAATATGTCGGTATGTTCCTTGATGACCCTCACGCAATGACCACTTTAATCATTGATGAAGAAGGAAATTTGATTAGTAAAAAAAATGCAACTCCTGTTGGTGCATACACAATAGAAGGGGCAGAAAAAAAACGACAAAATACTCAAACTGCAGAAAGATTTCTAAGCGGAGTTGCTCTGGTACCTCAAGTAGAATTAATTTGTACCGACGCTACTTTAGGTCTGGCTGGTTTCGTCACCAGCGCACCTTCTCAAGTCTTTCCGGCAGAACTTGTTGAACAGATAGGTTTAAATAGATTAAAAGGTAAAAAAAATCATGAAAAAACCGCTCAGACTGTCTTTACAAGAAGTCTTGCTGACTTATCGCGGGCACTCTGTATTTTACATATACAAGGATTCGTTCACAACCAACCTTCTGGAAATTGGGGAACGGTGATTAGCGGTAGTGAGGTGTCTATTATTTTACGCGACTGGGCAACTATGCAGGATATTAGGAATCATAATAAAACTCCAATGAAGGAGGTTAAGGCCTTTATAATTCCTATAACCGCTCAAGAATTGGCACGTCTTTCTGATGTTGCTCATCTGATTGCAGGTGTAGAAAAATATTTACTTTTTCTTCAAAATATACCGACAGATGAAAAAGGTCGTTTAGCGTTAAAAGATCTTTTTTTTAAATTACGATCTCAAATTCCATGGTTAATTTTAAGAGCTTACAAACAGGAAAAATTAAGTGATAGGGACTTAAGTCCAAAAGGAGAATCTCCTGACATTTTTTTAAACACAACAATTTACAATACACTTCTCGATGGTCTTCATTTAAAAATAAAGAATCTTCCCGTAAATAAGGATTAAATTGCATAAAAAAAAGGGAGGTACCGTGCGGTACCTCCTCAATTTTTTGGTTAATTTCAAGTTTACTCTTCCTTTGGCGACTCTTCTGAAGGCGTTTCAGAAGGTATCTCTGCTGACATATCGATGTCTTGTGGACCCATGTCAGTAACTTCAGGAGCTTCAGGAGCCGGTCGATTTTCACCACGATCATGACCGCGGTCACGATCATAGCCTCTATCAAAATCACCATGACCCCCGCCGCCAAAACGACGATTTCGGTCAAAACGACCGCGACTGTCATTGTTGGTTTTTGGACGAGCTTCATTTACGATGACTTTTCGACCCATGAAGTCGTACTCATTAAACATTTCAATTGCTTTTTGAGCAGCTGCCTCATCGACCATTTCGATGAATGCAAAGCCTTTTGAACGACCACTGTCGGCAAAACGAATCACTTGAGCAGAAACCACCTCGCCGGCTTGTGAGAACAAATCTCGCAGCTGATCTTCGGTAGCTTCATAAAGTAGATTACCTACGTATAATTTCTTATTCATTAACCTCACCCCCTCTCAAAAAAAATGAAAATGACTTAACTAGCATTGAAAAAAGAGCGATTATCATATAAAGTCAAACATACATGAGGTATGGATTATTAGGAAGAACTGAATAAGAAAAATCGAAACCTTTCACATTTAAAAAAAATGTTTTTTCAAAAAACTGGATAGATCCAGCGAAAAACAAACAAGTAAACAGGTTATAAGTATAACAAGTTATTATTTAATTGCAACAAGAAAATTGGGCACTTGTGTCATCTAAACAAGTAGATCTCGTCATCCCGAACTCGTTTCGGGATCTCATAAAGCTTTAAAGATGCTGAAACTAGTTCAGCATGACGTCGAGTTTATACTTGTTGATAAGGTATATGTGCCGAAAATTGTGTCGGCAGGCGGGTTGTAGTTGTAAATTTGGAGAAATAATTTAGCTTTGAAATAAATTCAGAGGCAGTTGAGACTGTTTTATAATACTTCTTAATGTCCCTTTTGGTATCTCTTTATTATGAAAAGATACTGTTGTATGAACGCTAGTTTCGGGATTATAATATTGACGATGACTACTTTTGCTTACATTTGCCTGAAAACCGTTTTGAAGAAGTATTTTTTCTACCTCACGTGGTTTTAGAGGAGCTAATTTAGGCATATTAATAAATAAACGTAGCGTTTTTCGGTGCCTTTACCGAAGCCTGGCTAAAATATACGTCGTCAGAAGCGTCAGGGGAAGGAACTTCAGTGTGAGTTTTTACTAATCCTTCAATATGAATCTCTATAGCTTGTTCTACATTCTTTTTTGCTTCTTCTAAAGTTTTACCAAAATCGGAAATTCCCAAAGAAGGAACATCAGCAATAAAATACTTATCTTCCTTTCGGAACAATACATTGTATTTTAAAATCGAAGTTTTCATATGTGGTTATTTTACTCAAATACAGGAAGAAATACAAGGGTTTTTACTGTACAATAATCCCATGACACTCGAGGAAAAACTTTCTCTCATCAAACAAGTTGGTGAAGAAATCGTGACCGAAGAAGACCTCAAAGAACTTCTTAAGTCTGATGAGCAACTTATAGCCTACGACGGCTTTGAACCTTCGGGACAGATGCATATCGCTCAAGGTATCCTCCGAACGATAAACATAAATAAAATGACCAAAGCCGGAATCAAGTTCAAAATGTGGGTCGCCGACTGGCACGCATTAACGAATAATAAACTAGGCGGCGATCTGAACAAAATCAAAACTGTCGGCAAATACTTTATCGAAGTTTGGAAAGCCTGCGGGATGGATTTAGAAAATGTCGAGTTTCACTGGGCGTCAGACATGGTCAAGAATCCTGACTATTGGCAGCTCGTAATCAATGTTGGACGTACTAATAAACTTGCCAGATTCATAAGAACGGCAGAGTTTATGGGGCGTGAAGAATCGGCGGAAAAACTCACAGCCGCACAGATCATTTATCCTTGTATGCAGATAGCCGATATTTTTATGCTCGGCGCCAAAATTACCCAGCTTGGGATGGATCAGAGAAAAGTGAATATGCTTGCCCGCGAGATCGGTCCGCAGCTTGGCTACTGGAAACCGGTTGTCGTCAGTCATCATATGCTCATGAGTTTAGCAACGCCCCCCAAAAGCGATTCCGATAAAACAAGCCGAATGATCGAGCTTAAAATGTCCAAATCAAATCCGGAATATGCAGTTTTTATGACCGATACGACAGAGTACATTAAACGCAAGATCAATAAAGCCTGGGCTCCCGAAGGTGTGATTGAAGAAAATCCCGTACTTGAATACTGCAAGTACATAATTTTTCCAATACTCGATGATCCTACAAGCTACAAGCTACAAGCTACAAGCTTTGATATTAACAGACCAGCTAAATGGGGCGGTCCGATGAAAATAACATCTTATGATGAGCTTATAAAAAAATATGCAGCAAAAGAAATTCACCCTCAAGATCTGAAAAATACTGTCGCTGCTCTCCTTGATAAACTGGTTGAACCGGTGAGAAAACATTTTGAAGAAAATGAGGTGGCGAAAAAACTGCTAGAAACGGTACAGTCGTATAAAGTGACTCGGTAATTCCCTGATTTTTTTCGATATTTGACTTTGTATATAGTAAGGATTATACTTTAGTAAGAAAAATTATAAAGTAATACTTTTTATGCAATATACCTCAACCATAACCCAAAAAGGTCAAATAACCATCCCAAAAAAAATAAGAGAAAAACTTGGCATCAGAAAATTTGATAAAATCATCATCAGCTCCGAGGCAGAATATGTAAAAGTTGAACCTGTAAAAGATATACTTGATCTCGCTGGCAGTTTTGTCCCCAAGAAAAAGGTTTCCGTTTTAAAAGCTCGAGAAAAAATGGAAAAAAATTACCAACGTGAGTAATATGAAACGTTACTTTATTGATACAAATATTTTTCTTAGAGTACTTATTAAAGAGGATGAAAAATCATTTCAGGAATGTATTTTATTATTAAAGACGATCAAAGAAAATAAATTAAAAGCTGTAACTTCAAGTGTTGTTTTAGCAGAAATAGTTTGGACACTCTTATCATTTTATACCTTCCCAAAAAATCGGACTGCTGAAGCAGTAGAGTCAATTATTAATCTTCGCGGGCTACAAGTGCTTGATAACTATAATCACCGCTTGGCTATAAAAACATTTGCACAATCCAAAATTAAATACATCGATGCTCTGATATCTTCAATAAAAGAAATACTTGAAAAGAAATGGATAATCATATCTTATGATCGTGATTTTGATAAACTAAATGTAATCAGAAAAGAACCTCACGATGTTTATCGTAATATTTAAATATTGAAGATATTTCTATCCGCTATCCCCTATAACCTTTCAGCTAACTCGTATGTTATACTAGAAAAATATGAAAAATGACCTTAAAAAAATAACAAACCTTTTGCGTTACGATATTCTTACTTCCACAACTGCTGCCGGATCGGGGCACCCGACCTCATCTACATCCGCAGTTGAACTCATGACCGTACTTTGGTTTGACGAATATCTTCACACAGATTTCAAAGATCCAAAATATATTTTTAACGACCGTATTATCTTCTCAAAGGGACACGCTGCACCACTGCTTTATTCTCTTTACCACGCCGCAGGTGAGTTAAGTTATGATGAATTACTGACTCTTCGCAAATTCGATTCTGTCCTTGAAGGTCACCCGACTCCAAGATTTAAGCATATCGATGTCGCTACCGGCTCCCTTGGACAAGGTCTTTCCGCAGGCTTGGGAATGGCAATGGGGATCAAATATCAACTTCATATACTTCGTCATCCTGAACTTGGTTCAGGATCTAATGAGATTCCGAAACGAGTTCGGAATGACGTTAAGAGAACTCCAATAGTCTGGGTCCTTCTTGGTGACTCTGAAATGGCTGAAGGCCAGGTCTGGGAAGCAATGGAATTAGCCTCACACCATAAAGTCAATAATCTTGTCGGGATAATAGATGTAAATAGACTCGGTCAGCGAGGCCCGACGATGCTCGAATGGGATTTAAATACTTATAAAAAACGGATTGAAGCTTTTGGCTGGAATACAATCGTCATCGAGGACGGAAACGACCTCAAACAAGTCTCTCAAGCTTTTGAAAAGTTACGAGTTACGAGTTACGAGTTACGAAATCATAAGCCAACGATGATTATAGCCAAGACCAAAAAAGGCGCCGGCATAAAGGACGTCGAGGACCGCGACGGATGGCACGGCAAGCCGCTGCCTGAAGATTTGATGAAGGAAGCTATCAAGGAATATGGAGAGGTTGATACAAACGAGAGTTTTAAAGTAGCAAAGCCAAATAAAATTACGAATTACGAATTACGAATTACTAATAAACCAGATAAGTTACGAGTTACGAGTTACGAGTTACGAGTTAAAGACAAAGTGGCTACCCGCGAAGCCTACGGCGAGGCGTTAAAATCTCTCGCGCCTGACCCTCGTGTTGTCGTACTTGACGCCGAGGTCTCAAACTCGACTTATGCTGAAAAGTTTAAGAAAGCATTTCCAGACAGATTTTTCGAGATGTATATTGCCGAGCAAAATATGATCTCGGTCGCGCTTGGTATGAGTAAAGTAGGGTTAATCCCCTATTCATCGACCTTTGCCGCTTTTCTATCACGTGCATATGACCAGATACGCATGGCCCAATACTCTGAAGGGAATGTAAAGATAGCCGGTTCGCATGCCGGCGTGTCAATCGGCAGTGACGGATCGTCGCAGATGGCGCTTGAAGACCTCTCGATGATGCGGTCGATTTTAAACGGGGTTGTCCTTTATCCAAGCGATGCGGTATCTACTCTAAAACTTATCGAAGAGATGAAGAAACATGATGGAGTATCTTATATCCGCCTCACCCGAGAAAAAACATCTGTTTTATATAAAGAAAATGAATTGT
>MFZZ01000015.1:0-1339 GCA_001789555.1 Candidatus Roizmanbacteria bacterium RIFCSPHIGHO2_12_FULL_38_13 | reverse complement strand
AAAAGAAACAAATATCGCCGTTATTGATGCTTACAGTGTAAAACCTATTGATGTCGACACGATAGTGAAACATGCCAAAAAAACTGGCCATGTCATAATCGTCGAAGATCACTATCCGGATGGAGGTCTTGGTGATGCGGTTTTGAAGGTTACCCAAAAACTGCCCAATATCAAATTTACTCACCTTGCCGTAAACAAGATCCCTCGTTCAGGCACACCGCAGGAGCTTATGGAATGGGAAGGTATTGATGCGGAGGCGATAGTGAAGGCTGTTACTATGTAATGCCATAAAAAACGCCAGATCTCACCTGGCGCTTTTTGATTTCAAAATTTAATCATTGTTGGCCATTAATGATTGATGCACTTGCCGCAGTTGAAGCTGCAATATCTAGTTCTAAGGCTTCACGCTGATTTGGAGGCAATGCATTAAGTTCACCATGAAATATTCCTTGTAATAGCAACCCTAAATCACCTGTTGTAATAGCTGAATCACATTCCTCATAAGGGGCATCAACTACTACTCCACCACCTCCACCTTTATCTGGGGCGAAATGAATTTTTTGATCAAAACATTTTGGATCTTTTTCCATAAAATGTATATTAAATGTGTAATGCATATGATACTATCATACCTAATAACTTCAGTCAAGTTTTTTATGTAAGAAAAAATTTATATCTTCACGGTCATCTTCACAGCCTTTATCCCGACGAGGATAAGCGAAGAAACAAAAACAAGGAAGATAAACTGAACAGTTGGCAGCGTGGTGCTGGAAAATGAGTGCGCTACAGTAGGGACCGAAACGATGATAAACTGCAGGATAATAGGTAAGGCAAGAGTGAAAATAAAAATTTTTGAAAAAAGGGTACGGACGTGATTAAAAATTGACCTGTGTGACATCCACATGTCAACAAATATAAATGCCTGTATCATCGCCAGAACACTGAATGCGGCAGTGCTCTTGACCATTTCAACCTGTCCGCTCAAAAAGCTATACACTACGATCACAATAATCATTGCTATAAACCCGACTCCAAAAATGTAATGGATATCTTTAGTCTGTAAGATATTTTTTTTGTGGTCAAACGAGCTTTTCATCACATGTTCATCACGGGATGAAAATGCCAGCGCCAGCGCAGGCACACCATCTGAAATGAGATTGATGTACAAAATCTGTATCGGAACAAGTATTGGAGGTAATCCAAGCATAAGACCGACAAGCAGAGTCAATCCTTCGGACAAATTTCCGGTAAGTAAGTATTTAATAGCGTTTTTTAACCTTTTTACTATATTCCTCCCCTCCACGACTGCATTCACTATAGTCGCAAAATTATCATCAGT
>MFZZ01000014.1:6008-40981 GCA_001789555.1 Candidatus Roizmanbacteria bacterium RIFCSPHIGHO2_12_FULL_38_13 | reverse complement strand
TTCGCAGTACTAGTTCACTATCGGTCAGTTTGAGTATTTAGCCTTGGATCGTGACCGACCCTGTTTCCCACATGGTTTGCCGTGCCACGTGGTACTTGGGAATCCGCTACCGGAAACATCGATGTCAAATACTGGGCTGTCACCGTCTATGGCTGATCTTTCCAGATCATTCTTTTATCGATATTTCATCGGATATTGCGGTCCCGCATAGTCCCGCCCGAAGGCGGGGTTTAGGCTGTTCCGTTTTCGCTCGCCGCTACTTACGGAATCTCATGATGATTTCTGTTCCTCTGGTTACTTAGATGTTTCAGTTCACCAGGTTCCCAACACCCGCTTCGCGAGGGAGTCAGTAAGTCAGAAAGTCTGTAAGTTTGTAAGTCAATAATTGAATTTACAAACTCGTAACTCACCAACTCGTAACTTCCTTGCGAAACGGGTATTCACCTTGCTTTCGCAAGGTGGGGTTTCCCCATTCGGAAACCATCGATTGATAACGTCTGTTTAAGGACTCATCGATGTTTTCGCGCTCGAACACGCGTCCTTCTTCGGCTCAAACTGCCAAGGCATCCACCAATGGCATTGACTCTCCCATCTCTCTCATTTGTCAAGTCTCACTTTTCTTAGATTTTTCTACCTACGTTTCTTATTTGAACAAATAAAACCGCTTCTAATTGTCAAAGTGCTCAATAGTCATTTGGACTATAGTCTTTAGACATTAGTACTTCTAATGACCAAAGACTAAAGACCATCGTCCAATTTTGTGGACCTGACCGGGCTCGAACCGGTGACCTTCTCATTGCAAATGAGATGTTCTAGCCAACTGAACTACAGGCCCGTTTCGGATCCCAGTCTATTTACTCAACTTTTGGAGGCTGTTAGGAGAGCATGTCTAGTAGTGCTTCCAATAGCGCCTTTATGAAAGTCGCTTTAAAATCATGTAAAAAGTATTATAGCGAGGTCAATTTGAGATGTCAAGGTGATTGTAAGTATTTGTTCAGTTCTTTCCGAAATCTTGTCATGTTGAACTCACCTGCCTACTGAAGTCAAGCCTGCCTGCCGCAGGCAGGCTCGGGATGATGAGATCTACTTGTTTACATGGTATATATTCCTTCAATTTCTATTAAAATTCCGCGACATATAGTAAATTTTCATAAACACTTGAATATAAGTTAGTGTTTCATTTATATTTAATCTATGACAAAAAAACCGATTGTCTGGTTTGAAGAAGTGGGAAAAGAGGATGTTGGTTTGGTCGGCGGCAAAGGAGCCAATTTAGGCGAAATGACAACCGCAAACCTACCTATTCCCTACGGCTTTATCCTTACATCTCATGCTTATTTTGATTTTGTTAAACATGCCAACATCGAAGGCAAACTTCGTCAACTGCTGTCAATGGTAAATTATGACAATACAACGGAGATAGAACAAGCTTCCGATCATATCCGCGATGTAATTTTGAAATCCGATACACCCGATTATCTTACGAAGCAAATAATACATTTTTACGGTATGCTTGCGGAAAAAGAAGATGAATATTTGACAAAGAAGCACAACTTTTTGTACAAAGCCCTTCATAAGATAAAAAAAGTCTATTCCGATCCTCTCGTCGCGGTACGTTCTTCAGCGACGGCCGAAGACCTACCGGACGCATCTTTTGCCGGTCAGCAGGATACATACCTGAATGTTCACGGCGAAACTCAATTGCTTCAAAAGATCAAAGAATGCTGGGCCTCGCTTTTTACAGCAAGGGCAATTTATTACCGACAAGAAAAGAAATTTGATCATTTCAAGGTAGGACTGGCTGCGGTGGTCCAGAGGATGATCCAGTCGGAAAAATCGGGAATTGCTTTCAGCATAGATCCAGTGACAAACGACAAAAGAAAAATCGTGATCGAGGCTGTCTTCGGACTTGGAGAATACATCGTCCAGGGCAAAGTGACTCCGGATCACTATGAGGTTGATAAGACAACTTTTGTTATCACAAAAAAACAAACGTCTTATCAAGACGTAAAATTCGTTCGTGTGGGACACAATAATCAGGAGGTTCCGCTGAACAAGAAAGATGGTTCGCAACAAAAATTAACTGAAAATGAAATTTCCGAAGTGGCTTTGCTCGTCAAAAGTATCGAAAATCATTATTACTTTCCGCAGGACATTGAATGGGCTCTTGAAAAGGGGCGAGTTTTCATAGTACAGTCACGGCCTATCACAACGACACAAAATAAAAAACTCGATGAAAAAGTCAACACAGAAACCAAGAATCCTCCAATTGTGGTAGGCGCTCCAGCATCACCTGGAATCGGTGTCGGTCCGGCGATCGTGGTCTTGTCCCCGAAGGAAATTTCCAAAGTAAAACACGGCGATGTACTTGTTGCTCCGCAGACAAACCCTGATTATGTTCCCGCAATGAAGAAGGCATCGGCTATCGTCACTGACAAAGGAGGGCGCACTTCACATGCTGCGATTGTATCGCGCGAACTTGGTATTCCGGCTGTTGTCGGATCTGAAAATGCTACAAAAATAATAAAAGATGAGATGGTTGTTTCGGTCAACGGTGCTACTGGAGAAGTATTCAAAGGCAGTATTTTGAAGCGTGGTGTAGAGCACGGTATTGTAAAAAAAGAAGAACACGTCAGTCACGTAAAAACACTGACACATGTTTATGTAAATCTTGCTGAACCGGAAAAAGCGATGGAAGTCGCCAAACTAAATCCTGACGGTGTAGGTTTACTGCGAGCCGAGTTCATGATCGCCGAGATTGGCATGCATCCACGAGAGTTTATCAAGCAGGGAAAACAAAGCGTTTTTATTCATAAACTTTCACGCGATCTTGAGACTTTTGCAAAAGCTTTTGCACCAAAACCTGTCGTTTATCGAGCGACAGATTTTAAAACAAATGAATACCGTCATCTAAAAGGCGGAGCACTTTATGAGCCACATGAGGAAAATCCGATGCTTGGTTATCGAGGTGCGTCAAGATATATTTCAGATCCCGAGGTATTTATGCTCGAACTTGATGCTTTGCAGAAAATTTGGGATCTAGGTTATAACAACATGCATCTTATGATTCCTTTTGTTCGTGTACCGTGGGAGATGGTTCGTATAAAAGATATTGTTCGAGATCATGGGCTTTTAAATAACAAAGGCTTCAAGCTTTGGATGATGGTCGAGGTTCCGGGCGCAGCAATAATGCTTGATGAGTTTATCGACATTGGTATTGACGGAGTTTCGATTGGTACCAATGATCTGACGATGATGGTGCTTGGAGTTGATCGCGACAGTAGTGAAGTGGCTCATATCTATGATGAGCGTCATCCAGCAGTCTTATCAATGCTGGATCACATAGTTCAAACCTGTGCCGATGCCGGTATTACATGTTCTATTTGTGGTCAAGCTGCATCCGATTACCCTGAAATCGTTGAACGTTTGGTCAAACGTGGTGTGACTAGCGTTTCAGTCAATCCCGATGCGATCAATCGAACTCGTGCACTTATTTATGATATTGAAAAAAAGCTTCACAAAAAAGATTGATTTCTGATTACCGATTTCTGAAAAAATTAGGTTCGAAAATCAGAAATCTGACATCGGAAATCTTCTTTGATGTATACTATCTACATGATCGGACGTATACGTGGTACTGTTTCTGAAATTGACGGTACCATCGGACTTATTGAAACTGCTTCGGGTATTTATTATCAGGTTTATTTAACGACAAACTTACTTAGCAAACACCAGGTTTCAAATCCTATTGATGTTTATACTTATTTTCAGGTTCGAGAGGATGCTCATGTTTTATATGGTTTTGAAACGAAACAGGAACACAAGCTTTTTCTTCTTTTATTAAGTGTACCCGGCATTGGCCCAAAAAGCGCATTTACAGTGATTTCTAATACTAAAAATGACGACCTTGTCGCTGCCGTCAAAAAAAATGACGTCCAATTTTTCACAAATATCAAAAGTCTTGGCAAAAAAACCGCTCTGAAAATCATATTGGAGTTATCCCAAAAATTTAAAACCGAATTTACTTTCCAAGACGGGGAAGTTTCCGAAGACGATAAAACCGTGATCGAAGCACTTACATCTCTTGGCTTTGCCAATAAGGAGATACGGAAGACTATTGCAAATTTACCAAAAGAGTTGAGAATTGAAGATAAAATTACAAAAGCTATACAAATTTTATCAGGAAATAAATCAAGATGAAATCAAAAGAAAAAACGGTCACTGACATGTCTATTCTTAGACCAAAGACATTGAAGGATTATGTCGGTCAGGCAAATGTAATCAAAACATTACAGCTGTTTTTAAAAGCGGTAAAACAGCGCGGTGATGCTACAGAGCATATTCTTTTTTATGGTCCACCTGGAATCGGTAAGACCACTCTTTCGTACATCATCGCCAACGAACTTGAGGGAAATATCAGAGTCACATCAGGCGCGGCGATTACAAAAACAGGTGATCTTGCCGCAATTCTCACAAATTTAAAAGACCAAGATGTACTTTTTATAGATGAAATTCACCGTATTCCAAAACCGGTTGAAGAAATGCTTTATCCCGTGATCGAAGAGTTTGCGCTCGATATAATCATTGGCAAAGGACCATCTGCGCGCACAGTTCGTTTACCGGTTCCAAGAATTACAATAGTTGGTGCCACCACAAAATTAGCATTACTTTCTGCCCCGCTTCGCGATCGGTTTGGTTTAGTGTTGAGGCTTGATTATTACACAGATTCCGAGATGATCGAGATCGTCAAACGTTCAGCCCAGATTATGAACATTCCAATTTCGGATAAAGCTGTTGAAGAGATAGCAAAACGTTCTCGTCGAACTCCAAGAATTACAAATCGGATTCTAAAAAGAGCCCGAGATCTTGTACAAGTAGACAAGCATAAAACTATAGACGAAAATGTTGTCGAAAAATTATTTGATATGCTTGAGATTGACAATTATGGATTGGGAGATCTTGATAAACAGTATTTGCAAGTTATTGCCGAAAAATTTCAGAATTCTCCGGTCGGTGTTGAAACCATATCAAGCGCCCTAAGTGAAGATCGGCGTACAATTGAGGAATTTATTGAACCTTATTTATTGAGAATTGGTTTTATAAAAAAAACTACACGAGGTCGCATAGTTACTCCGAAAGGCTGCAAACATCTCAACATAAAAGTGACACAAGAAATCATAGAACAGGACAAGCTGATTTGATATAATCTTCTTGTAGCTTGAAGCTTGTAACTCATAACTTTTTAAAAGCAATTTAACTTTTCTTGAGTTTCAAGTTATAAGTTTCGAGTTACAAGAAAAAAGGCCGAGTGGTGAAACCGGTATACACGCAAGACTTAAAATCTTGTGTCGCAAGACGTGCGGGTTCGAGTCCCGCCTCGGCCACTTTTTGCCGACTTAGCTCAGCGGTAGAGCAACGCTTTTGTAAAGCGTGGGTCGTCGGTTCAAATCCGACAGTCGGCTCATGTATTAGCTGTTAGCTTTTAGCAAATTTTTAGAGCTAATTGCTGACAGCTAAGCGCAGATAGCTAAAATATGAGCCCATAGCTTAATTGGATAAAGCAATTCCCTTCTAAGGAATAGACTGTCGGTTCGATTCCGACTGGGCTCACAAAAAAATGTCAAAAAATACTATCAGCATTGTTGTACTCGCTCTCATAAAAGAAGGTGATAAGTATTTGCTTACTTTAAGACGTGATTCAAATCCGAAGATGAACAACAAATGGCAGGTTCCTGGCGGTGGCATGGAATATGGTGAAGGGATTTATGAAACGCTTTATCGTGAAGTGATGGAGGAATTAGGAGTCAAAGTTGAAGTTATTTCTCTTGTTCCGTATATTGATACGGATATTTTTATCGATCGTCAGATGGTCTTCATAACGTATCTTTGTAAATTAAAAAACACTTCTGAAATAATATTGAATGAAGAAGCGACTGAATACCGCTGGTTTAGTTTAAACGAGTTAGATAATATTGAAGCATTACATGGATGCAAAGAGGCAATAATAGTAGCAGAAAATTTTTAAGCCTGACTTTGATTACTAGAATCAATAACTTCACAACTTGGACTATCAAAAATCAAAGCCTGCAAATGGAAATCTGGATTATATCTTTCGTAAATAAAACTTGTCGTAGGGAATTGCTTCTGTAAAGCTGAAACGGCATCCAAACCTCTTACAACATACACGCTTCCGTTTGCGCTTGACATTCTATTTTCTCTCATAAAATTGTTAACGAATGCAAGTGGTGGAAGATCATATGCAAATGGTATTTTTACATCTATCCAGCCGCGTGCAATTTCTGGTGTTGATCCTTGTGGAGGGCTTACAACATGAATACCTTTACCATTAAGTTTTATCTGAGCCGCCATCATTTTTTCAATTTGCTCCCAATCGTCTGGGAGTAAAAAATCAGGTAAATTTAATGCATATAAAGACGAGTCACTTAGTGATATTTTTGTATCTCTTGCACTTCGAATCTGCTCTACCATCAGTTGTTGAAATTCCTTGGGAGTATAATTTTTCACAGTACCAATTCCTCGTTTCTGCATTAACCAATTAATCCCCCGAAAGTAGAGAGTTTCTATTTGTTGCATTTTGAGATGTGTAATTAATTTTATGAAAAGTGTTTTACATATCGGAACATAGTCGGACCTATTTAAGTAGCTTAATAAGTTGTTCTACTGTAATTCCTAATGGATTCAAAATCCCCTTTTTTAGGGTACCACGTTTAATAACTTTATGATTAGGTATGGTAACAACTCTTCCGTCTTCATTTTTCATCTTTAAGTGAGATCCTTTTTGTGTGACGATAATAAATCCAATTTTCTTAAAGACTTTTATAAGATCATTTCCCGATACAACAGGTAGTTTAGGCATGTATCTGTACAGGTACTACAAATTGTTTTTTAAATTCATCAGTATCTTTAGATGTTTCATTTGAGTCTTCTAGATATAACTCAATTGCTTCCTTAATATTTTTCAAAGCATCTTCAAATGTTTCACCTTGTGAGGCGCATCCAGGAAGATCAGGGACCCACACAGAAAATCCGCCCTCTTTTTCCTCCTGAAATACTGCAGTGTATTCTAAAATTCGTTTTTTCATGCAACTATTCTATTAAAATCCTAGATAAATTGCAATCATACGATATACAAACCTGAAAAGTTTACCAAGGTTATTGATTTATAGCAGACATTCGAATATCTTTTGCATCGAGTAGTTCTTGCATTACCTCATAAGGTTGTGCATATTTAGTAGTGCCACGGTGCTGACCGAGTTTGAACTAATTTTATAACACTTTTCTATTTATTTTTTTTGAATCAGCCGACTAGCTAGTTCATATCTCCTTCTAATTCCAGATACATCTATAACTGTCTTGGTTTCAATAGCGAGATTTGATAAATATTTCACATCATCGAGACATCTTCTAAACATAAACGGGACAATTACTCCAATATCGTCATCTTCCAATTTATTGACTTTAACATATCCTTCAAGAATCCATTTTCTCAACTCATTCCAACGTTTGAAGTCAATATCGCTTTCTCTGTATGCATGAAATAAAAATACAGAAAGGTCACGTGCCACGGGACCTCTTTGTTTATCTGTCCAGTCAAAAAAGTAAGATGTTCCATCTTGCAATACTCTAATATGTTCAAAGGCAATGTCGCTATGTAGCAAAGACTCCTTTAGATCATCCGGATATTTTTTCTTTTCAAGGTACGATACTATCTTAGCTGTAAGTTGTTTATATTGATCAACCTCAAAAGCAGAGTATTCTTTGACATTTGGTGAATTTATCAGAGTCTCATAAGCATCTTTATTATAATCCAAATTCCAATGTGAATAATTTAACTTTTTATAGTCTTTCATTTTATTTTGAAGTATCATATGTATATGAGCAATTGCTTTTGATAATGCGGTAACCTCATCGTGAGTAATAGTAGAGACAAACAACTTCCTAGCGTTTTCATATTTCATCAGTATTAAAGGAAAGTTTTTTACAGAAGTTAGAGGTGCATCTTGACTATCGTATACAATACGTGGTGCTCGTATATCGAATGGTCGTCCCTTTTTATTTATGTAGTTATAGAGCTCTATTTCTTCTGTGACTGTTTCAATAGTGCTTTCTTCACCCCCAAACAGCTTGGCAATAAAATTACCAGCATTGCTTTCAATCCGCCACGCAACACTTTCTGTGCCATGTGAAAACCGCTTAATGCGTGTAGGCGTTATGCCATAAGAAATACGAAGTTTTTTGTCAATCACATTATCAGTTATATCTCGTACAGAGCTTGTTATCTTTGAATCACTCACACCATATTTTATCACTGTTTATCTATTAGAAACTCTCTGTCCCAGATCAGCCGATATACCGGTTTGAAAAGTTCATCATCCACTATGGTGCACCATCTGGGACGACCTGCCTGGAACGTCAGACGTGGCAGGTGTTCGAACTCGCCTCGCTGAAGCTTTGGTGAAGCGGGTCTATCTGACGCCAACTATAGATCCAAACAATTACTCTACTCTCAATTATTCCCATTCGAAATATATATTACTTAAGTCAGGATGTGGTCTATACTCTTTACAATTACGGGCAACGGGGTCTAATTTTATACAAACTCGTGAATATAGATCGTCATAGGTAGCATAGATCAAAAGCAAAGGATATAAAAGAAGAAGACCTAATAAGACATATCGGAATAATTGTTTAGATTTTCTATTCACCCACAATATACTTCCATAAAACAGTACTAATCCTATAGCAAACGTATCTATCAAAAAAAAATACAAAGGCCATGAGTTATATGCACCCATGTGTACTTGTGGAAGCATTTTTTCATAATCATATTCAGTCCATGCCAGGAAGTACCAAGCTAATGAAGAAAGCAAAAATAATGTAATTTGTTTATTCTGCATCCAAGAAATTTTTTTCATAAGCCTATTATATACTTTAGAGTATGAAAAACTTTTATATTTGTGCACCATCTGCGATGACCACGTCAGACGTGGCAGGTGTTCGAACCTATTTAACCTCTCAATTTGATCCTAACGAAAAAACTGCTCTCCTTATTGCCATTTCTCATTTCAAAAAGGATGTAAAACAATGAACTGGTTCAACTTTTTAAACCCGATCCAGATATAGCGCCATCTATATTATATGATGAAAGTACGTTTTATCAAGCATTCATGGGTGATGTGAGAGTTCACGGTCTTTGACAAATCTAGATCAATCTATATCACGTCATTCCGAACTCATTTCGGAATCTCCTTGTTAAGATGCTGAAATAAATTCAGCATGACGAGTATTGTGTCAAGATTTGTGAAGTCTTACCAGACATCCTACAGACTTGACAAATCTTAAGATTTAATATATAGTCTTTATATGATAAAAAACTCCGTTTCCATTGAAGAATTTAGAGTAAATTTAGCCGATCTTGTTGGTCGTGTTATGTATGGCAAAGACAGAGTTGTCATTAAAAAATACAACCGTAATGCAGCAATTCTTTTAAGTGTTGAAGATTATGAGAAACTTCTTGATCCTACAAAACGATTAACTAAATCCCAATGGGACAAAGCAGTTCAGAATCTTGATGCAATACGAGCAGATATACCTAAAGCTCATCCTGAAGAGATTCAAAAAGAGGTTAATCAAACGATACTAGAGGTACGAGATGAGAAGAAAAATAACAATATATGATTCGCGCAGTATTAGATACCAATATTTTAGTTAGTGCGTTAATCACCACAAAGACATCTCCCCCACTACAACTCTATAAAGCATTTATGAGACAACAATTTCTTTTAATAACGTCTCCTTCAATTTTAGCAGAAGTTGAGGATGTTATTAACAGAGAAAGAGTGATTAAATATCATAAACGTACTTTAGAACAACGGAAAGAAATTATGGAACTGTTAGTAAAGTTAAGTTATGTAACATTAGAATCAGTAATCCCAGAGGAGATAATTATTAAACAGGATCCAAAAGATGACAAATTTCTCTATGCAGCTATTGATGCTCATGCTGATTATATTGTGAGCGGAGATGATCATTTATTAGATCTAAAAGAATATGAAGCAATTAAGATCGTAACTCCTAACGACTTTCTTTCAATTCTTGAGAAGTAGGCTAAAAAAAAGTGAAATTGTCAACACGGGTGCACCATCTGGGACGACCACGTCAGACGTGGCAGGTGTTCGGGCCTACTTAACCTCCAAAATTGATCCTAACGAAAAACTGCTCTCCTTATTGCCATTTCTAGATTCAAATTGATGTAAACTTTTTATCAGCATACTTACCTTTACTATTTGGTCGATGGAGCAACTCTATAACGTAAAATTTGTGGAATCAACTGATCTGGATATTGGTCAGAGCTATAACCAATAACAAAGCCTTCAAAATTCGATATTGCAAATGGCCAAGGGTTAATTTGAATTACTCCATGATGATCTATAGTATGTTGAACAAGAACTGACTCATCTGAATTTCTTGTGAATACAGGTATCTCAGATTCAATAATTTTCCCAAAACAAAAATTAAAAGATACCCTATCACAAACATGTACAATGGAATTACTTCGTTCAAAATCTTCCCTTTTCAATTTAGATAAAGCCAATTTAGTTTCGATTATTCTTTCTACTGTATTTTGAACCTCATCGAGAGTATCAGTGCCTGATCTTTCTATTCGATTTTTTATAAGACGAAGTTGATGAAATAAATTGACTAATTCTGCATCCACGTTTTGAAGATCTACTTGTATATCTCTTTCAAAGATTCCTACTAAATCTTTTTCGGACATTTCTTCAAAAGCAACCGTATCATTTATTCCGTAACCAGTATGATGGAACGTTACCCCTTTTGTTAAAGCTTCCATGCCATATCTGGGTTTATCAAAAGTATCATTACCCCAATTAAAAGCTAAAACTCCTGCAAATCGCGCATGTTCCTGTTGTGGTATAGTTATGCCCAATCTTTCGTTTTTAAACATAGCATAGTTACAATACGTTGCCTGCAGCATCTGCAAGCGCCTGGTAAATATTGGCAGGATTTTCCGCAAGTCGATGGCACAAATAGAGATACCATTCTTTACCATAGGGCAAATATTCGCGTGTTTTGTATCCTTTCTGATGTAGCTGTAAAAGTCGATCTGGAGTGACACCATGTAACATCTCAAATTCCATTTTGTTAATCTTCAGTTTATGCCTTTTTATAATAGTATCGGCATGCATAAGTAGATTTTCATCATGTGTTGCGATAGAGCAGAGGTAATTCTGTGAAAGAATAGTTTCTATGTATTTCTTATATGCTTTATCTGTCTTTGATCCTAAAGGTAATGCTTCAGTTTCTGGTACTTTATACGCTCCTTTTACCAGTCTTATTTTCCCTCTCCGTTTTAATACTTCCTGAAGATCTTTTTTTGTCCTATGAAGGTATGCCTGAATCGTTATGCCAACATTCTCATATGTTTTACTCAGTCGGAAGTATTCCTCTAAAATAGAATCAGTACGATCTATCCCTTCCATACTAATCATCATCTCAATACCAGCTTTTCTTGAAGCCTCCGCAATTCTTACTGCATTGGTATGTCCAAGTTCTTTATCGATTACTGAACCGATATGAGAAAGATCTAAGGAGATCGAAGCAGTGCTTCGTGTTTTTTTAATTTTACTAACGACTCTTAAAAACTCTTCTGTAGCTAGATTTACTGCTTTTTCGTCTCTCGTACTTTCTCCTATGAAATCAATAGTAAACGCATGTCCATTGACTGTTATCTGTTGAGCTATATGAAAACATTCAGCAAGAGTTTCTCCACCAATAAAACGCATCGCTGCTCTCAGAACGATCTTATATAAAGACGGATTCTGTAGGAGATATTTTTTAATTTTTTCGTTGCGAGAAATACTTCGAAGAGCTTCTACTGCTTGTAATTGTAGGTCTATCATGTGAAGTAAAAATTATAACAAAGAACAAATTAGCTTAATCTAAAAAGTTCTGTTTGGTGCACCATCTAGGACGATGTTTCAAACCTATTTAAACTCCAAAATTGATCCTCAAAAAAAACTGCTCTTCTTATTGCAATTTCTCATTTCAAAAAGGAAGAAAAATAGTGAACTGGTTCAATCTCTTCAAACCTGTTTCAGATGTTACAACGTCTAATATTATACGATGAGAGTACGTTTTATCAAGCGTTTTTATACCTATAGTATTGATATCATCTAGAGAATTTGATACAATTCTATCCATGAGTGATGAGTTTATTCAACCATCTGAACAACTACTAAATTTAGGCGTATCTTTACCACCCTGGGAAGAACGAGTGAAATCTGCTGTCCAGTGGAGAATAGATATGGAGTCTCGATTTGTATCAACTCCTCTGGAGCGCACATTGTATGTCATTTCTCCAACAGTTGGAGCAGACGAACAACAACTTGTTCATGACACATTTGACAAACAGGTGGAGCAACTCATTCAACTTCACCAAGAAGCAAATGGAACTAGAGTTAGTAAAACTCCTGTTTTTGATGAGAAAGATATGCTCCTAGCAAAAGGATGCCCACTTGTCCATTTTATTTTTTCTAAAGATATAAAAGTTGGTGCTCGTGAACTTAATGGAGATGCACGTGATCGTTTCAGTTACACACTTGAAGACGCTTTAGAAAAAGCAAGTATAGAAAAACCATTAGTTCTTGATTTTACGGATACAACACCAGACAATTTAGGCAAAAAAGGGAGCGGATTGAGTATTCCCACACTACTCAAAAACTTTGCAGATAAACACGATAGAAGATTACCAATGGTAATAGTCGATGGATATGGAGAGCATGCTTCAGAACTTGGTTTCTATATGTTCGATAATTTTGGGCATTACATGAGTACTCTTGTTATTCGTGCTTCGGCAGAACAAATTGAAGCAGATTCTGGATATGGATCCCATTGGATAGGCAAGTTTGCCAGAGTTGTCTCATCAAAGGATGGTGTATACGACCAAACACCTGTACCAGACCGTTCATTTGATGCTCAACGTTTTACACGTTTTGCAAGGGCACTTGACCACGTTCTAGAAGGTATCACTGGCTCAACTGAAAAAAGAGGAATTCAAGCACCAAACAATTTTGGCAAAACAACAGCACTTGCCGAGTTACAGCAACTATTACCCGCAAAACAAGGGATATTGCTGGCACGCATTGATGAGAACGGAGTTTTGCGAGGTAATAATGGCCATCTTTTGTCAGCAGAACGATTAGAGGAACGTAAAGCTACTACGCTTGTTGTTGATGAGGCAGGAAGAGAACAAATACCTGATGGACATGCTCAAGAACACTTAAAAAAATATGAAAACAGTGGTGGAAAAGTGGTACGAATTTTTCCTGGCAATGTAATACCTTCGGAAGAGTATAAGATTGAAGTGATCGAGTAATACTAAATAGATTTTCATGTGCCCGGGAGACTACTCTCGTTGAACTAATTGTAGCACACTTTCACGACCTCATGCAGTTTTACCTTGCTGATGACGGTAAACTGATGATCCGAAGAAAGGAGGACGCAGAATGATCCCTTTCTTCTTCCGGAACAGGAATGATTCATTTAAAAGCAAACTGTTTGATGAAATTGGTTTTTACGATGTCTTCATTTCCGATTTGCAACAGTGCAAGCAAGAAGCCATTATCGAAAGCCCGTATATCACGGCTTCCCGCATGGAACTGCTTTACCCTGGACTGAAAGATTTACTCCGCAAAAAAGTAAAAATCCATATCATTACCCGCGATCCGGTCGAACATGAAGAATTCTACCGCCACCAGGCAACAAACGAGATACTGACGTGTCATGAGATGGGAATCAATACGGTAATGCTTCGTGGTTATCATCACCGCAAGCTTGCCATCATTGACCGGAAAATTCTCTGGGAAGGTAGCCTGAATATACTCTCTCAGAGTCGGAGTATGGAGATTATGAGGAGAATTGAAGGGAAGGAATGGGCTGAAGAGATGTTTCGTTTTACGGGATTAGGCAGGCTTATTTGATCTGTTTTGTTTGCATCTTGAACATTCACACATTTCATAAATCCTTTTTGCTTTCGGGTCTTTCTTTTGTCTCTCTTTAAACTTCTTCTCTTCTTCAATCGTCCTGTCTACAATGGCATTGGCCAATATATTGATTCGCTCTTCTGTAGAGAGATTGAAGAGATATCCTCGTCTTGGATCTTGTTTTTGTTTATGGGAAGCCATAATAAAGGCTCTCAAAACGGTAATATCTTTGCTGACTTTACACCCAGGACTTTTATGATACTCTCCAGTTTCTCCATAGAAGGGTTTACTTCTCCCCGTTCAATACAGGCATAGTAATTGGTATTCAGATCGGCTTTTTTTGCTACTTCGGCCTGTGTCATTTTCTTATTCGTGCGAGCTTCTTTGAGTTTTCGCCCGACTTCCTGTCTGGTCTGTGGATTATCCATATATCTATGGTATAGCACTGGTTTTTCTGCTGGCAAATATTTTTTTATTATTTTATGAGGCTTTTGATTTATAATACTTTTATGTCAAAGTCAAAACCACTCGCATGGGCTCAGATAGAACCGCTTATCAGTGAAGAGAAATACAAGAATTTCCTCAAAGGAATTGACCCTGCTGTTTTTAAGCTGGTACTTGATGAAGACAAAAGACCACAGGTAACCGAATCCATATTAACGATGCTGCAAAACAGCGAACCTGAACATGCCACTCAAGAATATGCGGAAGGCGTTGTGGGGATGATGGTAAAAGTCGCTGAGAAGTTTAAAAAGAAAAGAGGTGATCGTTCATGAAGAAATTAAAAAAATCAAACTCCAAATACTCATCTAGTTTAGACAAATATCTTGATGAAAAGTTTATGTCTAAACCGGGACTATCCATGAGAGAAATGATGAAAGATGATGGGATGCGGGACATAATGACTAGGATGATCAAAGCGGAAATTGATTCAGTCAAGAATTAAAGATTTTATCAATTTATACTTGCACCCATTTGTTAGGTCTATTCGGACGAATTTTTATAAGCATATTATTATATGAATCTCGTGATTTTTTAGTAATACAGTAGATTTCCTCCTTGTTCTTAATGAAAGCACTGTCGCAGTATTCTCCAAGAGTTATATTAATAAAATTTTGCTATTTTAATTTTCTATTCTTTTTTTCTAAATCAAGCAATACGGCAAGGGGAACATTGGCTTTAAATTCATTTCTTTTATATCTTGCAGATAGTAATTTGCCAATTCCTAAGACTGAGAAACCGAGAGCCGGAATTCTCCAATCCAATCCACCTAATATAAGTGGAGAAAGTATTGTAGCGATACCTCTTGGTCCTGTCATAAATTTAACGATTGATTTATCAATTTTTGCCCATTCCTCCTTTGTTTTTCTGTACTCATCCTGTAATTCGTCGCTAAATTCCCGTGCAGCACTATTTGCTTGTGTAGGGCTATTGTCTTCCTCAATCTTGCGCCAAATTTTACGTAAGTAGTTTCTAAATCCTCCCAAGCGGCCTTCTTCTTTAAGTTTATAAGCAAAGCGTGCATCCACATTGTTAAGGAATGTAAAATCAAGTGATTGAAATGCTCGTGTTAGCGGAGTCCATTCATCAGAATCATCAGTAGTTTGTTGTTTAGCTGACATTATTTCTTTCCATTGAAAGGTGCTATTTGTATATAGATAAGAGCCTGTTGCCTGTCCTAGATATAGGCCTAATTCAAGATTTGCCCCCATCCTTTTTATCTTCATTTCTGTTGTGGAAGACATTTCTTCATCTAATAATAAAGGGTCATTCCTACGTTGTTTTAAGAAGTATTCTACGTGTTTATCTACTTCTGCCTTCGAGAGATTGGGTTTGAATTCTTTAATTCTTTTTCTAAATGAATCCACAGGCATTCTCATCATCATCCGTTTATATTCGTGTTCTCCCTCTACATGTGCAATTGCTATTATTTCTTTGTCAAATTCTTCTTTATTAGCTTCATATCGTGCAGTAGCCATACTATATATTTCTTTTCTGAGACGATAGTCAAAATCCATTGGATTAGGTATCATGTTTACAATTCCAGTTTCAATCCATGGTGTAAGCGCTACGGCAAAGTATATGAGTTCCAATGTATCTGCCCTGTATTTACTTGGGTTATACAAAGGGCTAAATTCTTCTTTCATCGTAAGTGGGGCTAAGAATGGAGAGACAACAATTATTTCTTCAGTGTAGAGGCTATACCTTACAATATTTTTTAAAATATCTTGCGGCCTTGTATCTCCAGTGTATAAGCCTCTCAACGTCTTACTGGGTTTAGGGAGCAATGAAGTAATATCTGTTTGAGGTGGCCATAACCATGCCACAATTTTGTACAACTCCCTTACTTTATCTTCTGTAAGTGTATTTCGCATCTCGTTCCAATCTTCGCCTTTTCCAAAGAAAATATCTGTAATTGCATTAAGTAGAATAATATTTCTTTCTCTGATTGATCTGCCTTTGAATGGTTCAGGAAAAACTTGGAGAGTCCTACCTATATGACATTTCTTATATTTTAAACCGCTCCCACAAGGACATCGATCATTTCTTCCAATTTCATGTAAATTCGGCATGAAATCACTATATCAGATTGACAACGAAACCACAATACTGTATAAGTAGAAAGTATAAGTTATGACTAAAAAAACACATTACTCCATAGCAGAGGCAGCAGAATTTTTAGGTGTTCATCCCGAGACGCTTCGTAGGTGGGATCGAACGAAAAAACTTCAAGCTGAAAAAATTAACGAACGGGGTGACAGACGGTATAATTTAGAAAAGCTAACTAATTTTAAGGACATAGTAAGACTAGGCACTGACAATAAAAAAGAAGCTAGAATAAAAATAGATGAGAGCTTGGCTACTCTTGAAAAAATTGCAGAAGAATCTAAATATAGTTTTTCCCTTGGTGACCATTTTCGAACATCTAGAGATTTAGCCTTTTTTATTTTGGAGGATAAAAAGATGAGTGATCAGTTTCAAGCGCTTATTAATGTTTTTAGTTTTGAAGTATATGAAGATGAATTTAGACCAAAAATGTCAGGAACTGACGATTCCGGAGAATTTTGGTCATTTCCTAACATCAAAGAATTTCAGCAAGCCGATATTAAATTTCTGAGAATATTTCTAACCAAATATAAGCATCCAAAAATTATTTCTCGCATAGCTCATTTTTTATGGATGATAGAAAAAGATCATAAAATGGCACAACTTGCAGTAGATCAATATCTTGTAGTTGCTACCAAACTTAAAGGGTTAATTACAAATGAACCTAAAAATACACCTGCTTTTGAAATTTCAAAAGCACTTCAAAGCGCTTATACAATAGCAAAAAAAGTTAACTACAACGTTAATAAGGTAAATCAAAGCATAGCGGATACAATTCTTAATTTTGATAATCAAAGCTCATCTAGGTGGGCTATTACACGTAGGCTTATAGGTTTGGCGCTTACAAACAAAAAAGAATACGGCGAAGACTTTTGGGAAAATACAATCAAAATTTGTAAAAAAATGGCTGACGAACAAGAAGAAAAAAACAATCTTTTCTTTGCTAGAAATTTCCTTGAATTAGGAGAAAAAATTGAAAAATCAGTTTTTAAACTGGACGATAAAAAATGGAGGCAAAAAATTGCATTATCACTTGAACAGGAAGCAGAAAAACATAAAGAAAGTTTTGTTCAATCTGAATTTCTTGTTAAAGCTATTACAGAGTATAGGAGACTTGGGGACAATGCAAAAGTTGAAGAATTAGAAAAAAATCTTCAAGAATCAAAACAAAATATGAAGTTTGAAACTTTTGAAAAAAAGATGGATATATCAGAATGGGTTGCCCAAATCCGCACACGATTTAAAACGATCGTCGAGAAGGAGTCTAAAGAACAATTATTAGTCAGATTAACAATGGATCGATCAATTTTGCCAAAATACGAAGAAGTAAAGCAACAAGCTGAAAAGAATAAAAAAGAATACCCTATTTCTTTTTTATTCTCGCATGTGTTGGTTGACGAATCAGGAGATATTCCTCGCAAATATGACACAGAGCTGGAAAAGGAATATCTTTCGCTATTACACCAGTATTATTTTTCTTTAATGACCAGTGAACCTTTAGTTACAGTTTTATTTGAAGAATTGGTAGAAGCTGAAAAATTGGATCTAGATGCAATCCAAAAATATATGATTAAATGTTTATGGTACGGAAAAGAATATGACTTACGAGATACGGAAACTAAAAAAGTTATTTTTAAGTCAAGGAAATGGATCGATATTTTAACACCAGGAATACAGGCCTACCTAAATGCTTTATCAATGATTAAAAATAAAGATATAAAAGGTGGAAGAAATAGTTTAATCTTAGCCGTTGATTCCTTATCTCCCAAAATTGAAGGAATTATTAGAGAATTCTATGAGACAATCGATAAACCAGTTACTAAAATTAAAACTGAACGCGGTGGTAAACAGGTAACTGAAAAAAAAGGATTGGATGAGCTACTTCGAGAATCATACGCGAGTGAGATCTTTGGGGATGACCTGTTGTTCCTAATGAAGTATGTTTTGATGGAAATAAGTGGGTACAACTTACGAAATAATGTATCTCACGCACTTATGTTCCGAGAAAATTATCTGCTTATTTATGCTCATTGGCTTTTTATCATTATACTCCGATTAGGCGCTTATCAGCTTAGTATCAAAACACAGTAAGTATTGTATTCTAGAAAGTGCATTTTATATATCTAAAAATCTCTATTAACGCATTGAGTGTTTGTTTGGTTAATTAGTATGGGGGCAGGTGCAATTAACACAGCCAACTAAATCCATGTCCCTATTAGTGCCCGGGAGAGGACTTGAACCTCCACGCCTTGCGGCACAGCCCCCTCAAGACTGCGCGTCTGCCAGTTCCGCCACCCGGGCTAAATCCAACCTTTTATTTCATCTCTTCCTTGACCACTTTTTAGTAAATAAACAACTTACCACATACCTTAATTTTATGACTGTGCGCATGGTTTAATGTCTAATCACAAATGCGTTAATGCTAGTCTAGCATAGTATTTATTAGAAATTAGTCATTAGTAATTGGTAATTCTACCAGACATTAACCCATTCTACTACTTCCTCTCTATCGTATACATGTATGGATGATATAAAAAATATGCAGGCATGTCGTCCACAAGTATTTTTTGAAAATCCGAATAAAAAGCTTTTCTGTTTGCAATATTGAAAGTGTTACGAGCGTCTTCAAGAAGTTTATCTATCCTTACATTTGTATAATGCGTGATATTTCCCTTAATTTGTGTCGAGTGCCAAAAAAAATATTGATCAGGATCTTTTGACAGGATGAGCTGCGCCAAAAAGATATCATAATCGACCGGAAGATTTCCGGTCAAAACTTCAACTTGAGTCTTCACTCCAGCAGCGTCTAAATTATCTTTTATACCGTCTGCCAATGTCAGATTGTCGTAATAAGTACTTATTTTCAACGTTGCCGATTCCGATGCTTCGTTGAATTTATCGATAATTTTTGAGGCAGCGTTTGGATTGTATGAAAATTTTTTGGTATCCGTTTCATATGCCCAGGAAGTAGGAGGAATTGGTCCGTAAGCTCGCTCACCAAACTCACTATATATTTGCTGGTCGATCGATTGGGCAATGGTTTGTCGTAGATCCTTATTATCTTTAAAGTAAGGGTTATCAAGATTATAAAATAGCGCCATTACTTTAGTATAATCGACTTCCCGTTTGATATTGGTATTTTTCCATTGCTTAAACTGATCTACAACATTCTTCTTATTTGTCGTCATCAGTGTTATTTCTCCTAGTTTATAAGCATCAATTAGTTTGGTGTCGGTATCGTAAAATTTATATACTAGTCGAGGCATATCTTCTTGATTTGGGATTAATTGCACCTCCTGGACATTGCCTGCCCTTATTCTAATGTCGCCGACACGGTATACTCCAGCAATTCCTATCAGCGGATATTTTGTAAGAGGCTTGGTTAGAAAGGTAGGAAAAATCGGCAAGGGTTTTGGGAGTTTGAATACAAGTAGATAATCATTTGGAGCCTCGGTTGCTATATCTTTAAAAGAATATTGAATATCTTTGGCTTTTAAAGGTACCCCGTCATTCCAGGTAAGATCTTTTTTCAAATGAAACCTATACTCGCGACCTCCATCAACCGGCTCCCAAGAATCAACCAATAGCGGTATCATTTCGCCTTTATCGTTGATATACAGTAGTCCGTTTGAAAACTTGGAAAGTATCTCGCTTGGTAGTTTGTCAGGTGTGTAAACACCAGTAATTCCTATAACGATTTGATTTGTAGTTATGAATTTTAAAAGATATGGTGAAAATGAAACTAAAGCAATGACTCCCAGTAAACTTAGTAAAAAACTTAAAAGCAAAACCTGTAGGTTTTTTTTTAAAAATGCAGTAAATACCCAAACTATGTATCTTATTCCCTTCGTTTGAAAAACCATTAATTTATTGTATAAAAAAATTGGCCACAGAAAGGCAAAAGAAGAGAAAAATAAGGATATAAGTCAATCGCATTGTAATTTTTTCAACTCCACGTCTTGTTTGATAAAATTCTCCTCCTCCACCCCAAGCGCTTCCAAGTCCGGCTCCCTTTCCTTGAAGCAGGATCAGAGCCACGATTGCAATAGATAAGATAATGTTTACTATTAGTAATATTGTTTTCATAAAACTAGTATGATTATAACATTTTTTTCCTTCTAAGCTTGAGGTGATATGACCTAGCAAAGCGATGAGATTCGTCCCTTAGAGCTTGTAATAATTTGAATCCCGGATGGCCAGAAGGTGGCCGAATAGAAAACAGATTATCGGTGGCGATGATCAGCCTATCCGGTCGTTTGGCAATACCGATCATTGGTATATTGCTTGAAGCTTTCTTCATTACTTTTAATACTGACCGAACTTGAGGTTTCCCTCCGTCGATAACCAGTAAATCCGGCCATTTCCAAGATTTATGTTTTAATCTACGCTCAATCACCTCCTCGATCATCTCAAAATCCGACTGTGCTTTCTTGTTTTTTATCTTAAATCTTTTGTATTCTTTTTTATCACTTAAACCATTGGTAAAAACCACCATAGAAGCTGTAGCATTTTCAAAATTCAAATTACTGATATCGTAACACTCAATTCTACTTAGGTTATTGATTGTGGGAAAAAATTGTTTTAACAAGTGTTCTAGGCCGTTCATAAACTTTTCCGACATATTGTAGTACTCATCCTGGTCGGTATCAAACCTTTGGTGTGAGACCAGCCCTTCTAAACGGTAAAGACGATTGCGATATGGTATGGCTTCCTCAAATTTTTTTTGTTTTGTAAGTAACTCAATTTGTCGATAAAGATCTTTTGAGACCACCTCAATATTACCCTTTAGCACCTTTATAGCCTGTCTTATATTGCTTTTGTATCTTTTCTTTTCTTGCAATTGCAAAGTTGGGTCAGCAATTTTTTCTATCATATTCGGACATGGATTACAGAGTTTAATTTTTGAATAAAAGCAGCGCTGTTTAGTAATCTTTTTTTGTGTACAAAACGGAAATATTTTTCTGATTTCTCGAAGAATATTGCTTGCTACTCTCACCGATTGAAACGGTCCAAAATATTTCGCATTTTTATTATCTTCCTTACGGTTGATAAAAAACTTAGGATAAGTGTCTTTAATTGTGACTTTGATATACAAATAACTTTTGTCATCCCGCCAACGTACATTGTATTTTGGCTTATGACTTTGAATAAGTTTCGATTCGAGTAAAAGTGCTTTGAACTCCGAATCTGTCAGAAAATAACTGATTTTATCTGCCCCATAAACATAATTTGCAGTTTTACTATCTATCTTGGCGCTTTCGAAGTGTGAAATAAGTCGGGCTTTCAAATTTATTGATTTACCGATATAAATTGGTCTATCATTTTTTTCAAAAATATAGACACCGATCATGGTAGGAACCTTTCTTAGATTATCCCGACTGGCTTTTATTACTGATTTTCCCATTGTTACATTATATCTAAAGATTAGTAGGATGAATTCTATACCTAGCTTTTGGACAGCAAACAATTATGAAGACTGGGGTTGAAGTTTATTTTCTACTTTCGTGAGCCTTTTTTCAAGGTTTTTAAAATCTTCTCGCGGAGTATAAATGGTATATAGATCACCAATAAGTTGAGTAATGATTCTGTCATGATCCTTTTCATTCTCATTAAAGCGTTTATTCATGTACACAATAATTTCATCAAACCGTTTATCGATCTTATCAAATTGTTGATCGATGCGATCGAATTGAGGGTGAAAAATCTCCTTCAATATTTGAATATCATTCCTTGTTAATGACATAAAAACTCATTTTAGATTATAAAAAATTAAAAGTCAATATATTTAATTACATAACTTTTTGCAGGTATTTTCCAGTACTAGATCGTGATTCGTTTAAAATTCCTTTCAGCTCACCTTGGTAGATTACCTCTCCTCCATCATCTCCGCCATCTGGTCCAAGGTCGATGATATACTGCGCATTTTTAATTACATCAAGGTTGTGTTCGATTACAATAACAGTGTTCCCTTGGTCAACGAGTTCGTTTAAAGCATGAAGAAGTTTTTGAATATCGTAAAAATGCAGGCCGGTTGTCGGCTCATCAAGTATATACATTGTGTGTCCCCTTGACGATCTTGATAATTCATCGGCAAGCTTTATACGTTGAGCTTCGCCTCCGGAAAATGTTGGAGCCGGTTGTCCAAGCTGGATATAACCAAGGCCAACTTTTTGCAGAAAAAAAAGTTTTTGATAGATTTTATGATGATTTTTAAAAAAGTCGGCACCATCATCGACAGTAAACTTCAAGACGTCGTAAATTGTTTTATCTTTATATTTAACTTCTAGTGTTTCACGATTATAACGTTTGCCGTCACAGACATCACATTTTATGTATACATCTGCTAAAAACTGCATCTCGATTTTTATTACCCCCGCGCCTTGACATTTTTCACAGCGACCGCCCTTGACATTAAAAGAAAAACGACCTTTTTTGTATCCACGAGCGCGAGCCTCGACCGTGCCGGCAAATATATCTCGCACCTCATCAAACAATCCTACATATGTGGCCGGATTTGACCTTGGTGTTCTTCCAATCGGTGACTGGTCAACCAAATAAACGCGATCAAGATGATGAAATCCTTCTATACGATTGTACTCGCCTATAGTTCCGTTCCATTCGTTATTTAGGTGCATTTTCAAAGCAGGATATAAAGTCTCGGTAATCAAGGTCGACTTACCCGAACCAGAGACTCCGGTTATCACAACAAGATTGTTCAACGGAATTTTAACGGTAATATTTTTCAAATTAAACTGTTTTGCTTCATGAAGCAGAATAGAGCCTCTGTTGTCAACCATTTCACGATCAGATTTTTTGATAATATATTTCTTAGAAAGATATTTGCCGGTCAACGAGTTTTTATCTTTTTTTATGTCATCAAGATTTCCTGAAAAAATAACTTTCCCACCTTCTTTACCGGCTTTTGGTCCAAGCTCTATCAAATGGTCTGCCGATTCAATTGTTTCTTGGTCATGTTCGACAACGATAAGTGTATTACCAAGGTCTTTCAAACTATGTAGCGAAGTTATCAATGTCGAAACATCACGTGGGTGTAGTCCAATCGAAGGTTCATCAAGCACATACAAAACACCTGTCAGCCCTGTGCCGATCTGTGAGGCCAAGCGTATTCGTTGTAGTTCTCCACCTGACAAAGTTTTTGCCGGCCTTGATACGGTGAGATAATTCAAGCCTACATTGTCAAGAAAGCTCAAACGAGTGACGATTTCTTTGAGTATCGACACTGCGATTTCAATCTCGTATTTGTTTAAGATTTTGTTAATTTTGTTTGTAAAATACTCTTTTAATCTGCTGATTGGCAGATTGGTCAATTTCGAAATATTTTTACCGTCAATTGTTATCGATAGTACTTCAGGTTTCAGCCGTGCTCCATGACAGACATCACAAGTCTCCTCGCGCATATATTTTGATACTTCGTAAGCGTTTCCCTCACTTTCAAAATAACGTTTCTGCATGTCATTAACCAAGCCATTAAATTTTTCATTTATATACGTTGTCCGTCCAAATCGGTTTTCACCCTCAACAACATAGTTTTTTCCCGTTCCATAAAGCAGAATATGTTTTTTAGCTTCAGGCAATGATCCAACAGCGATATTCAGATTTATGTTTTCTTCGTCGCAAACGGTTTTAAGTAATCGTAAATACCAGGTACCTTGAAAATAAAACTTAGGATATGGCTGCAGCCCACCTTCATTGATGGTCAAACCGGGATTTAAGAGTAATTCTGGGTCGATTTTAAATACGCGACCTATCCCTTTGCATTCTGGACAGGCTCCAAGCGGCGAATTAAAGGAAAACATACGTGGCTCAATCTCGGGTAAGGAAAGACCGCAGTTTGGACAGGAAAACTTCTCCGAAAAAAGATGCTCTTCGTTTTCTAGTTTTAATAAAACCAATCCGTCGGAGAGACTTGTACTTTGTTCGACACTGTTTGACATTCTTGTTCGTAAATTTGCCATAAAGACTTTATCCTTAATATCTTTATAGGTAAGAGATATAACATCGATTATCGCTTCAATGGTGTGCTTGTTCGTTTTTATCAAATCAATATCTTCTGAAAGTTCCATCATATGGCCGTCGACCCTTACTTGTCTGAAGCCTTTTTGCTGAAGATTTTGAAACAAGTCCCGAAACTCACCTTTTCTTGCCCGGACAATCGGGGACATTAATGTAATCAGATGAGGCTTTATTTTATCCTTTATTACAGCTGATTTTATTAGATCCAGTATTTTTGTCACGATCTCATCGATTGACAGTTTTTTGATTTCGATACCGCAGTTTGGACAGTGAGGGTGACCGACTCGAGCAAAAAGAACCCGCAGATAATCATAAATCTCTGTTATAGTTCCGACAGTTGAGCGTGGATTGTGGGTGACTGTTTTCTGATCTATAGAAATCGACGGAGACAGGCCGTCAATAAAATCGACATCAGGTTTATCCATTATCCCCAGAAACTGTCTGGCGTAAGCAGACAGTGATTCGACATAGCGCCTTTGGCCTTCTGCATAAATGGTATCAAAAGCAAGTGAAGATTTACCCGATCCAGAAACACCAGTAAATACTACAAACTTATTTTTAGGTATTTTGACATCAATATTTTTCAGATTGTGTTCACGGGCTCCCTGCACGTGGATATGATCTAGCATAAATTTGACAGTCTATTAGTTTACTACTATTTACTTTGTCTTTCAAGGTACTTTAGCATGTTAGTTGTATAATACTTTTTACAAATATGGTTATTGAAACAATAAAGATAGCAAACTTAGTTTAAAATCCTTTTATTTTATCTCTAATTAGTATGGCTGCTTCAAAGTTCATGTCATCAACGTAGATCCTCATTTCCTTTTCAAGCTTTTTAACAATTTTCTTTTTGTCGTAATCTGTCATTGAGTTTGGATCAAGTTTATTTAATGACTCAAGATCAAACTCCCGTTGAATCTTGTCAAACATAAGCTCGCTTTCCTCATCACTTTCAACGATCTTTTCCCGCACCGGTTTATAAATAGTTTTAGGTTTAATATTATGCTTTTTATTGTATTCGGTCTGATATCGTCTGCGTCTTTCTATTTCCTCAACAGCATGTTTTATTGAATTGGTAATTTTATCGGCATAAATGATCACTTCACCGGATACATTTCTTGCAGCGCGTCCCATAGTTTGAACCAACGATGTCCTGGAGCGCAAAAATCCTTCCTTATCGGCATCAAGTATCGCAACGAGTGTTACCTCGGGAAGATCGAGTCCCTCTCTAAGTAAATTTACACCAATAAGCACGTCAAACTCGTTTTTGCGAAGCTTATCAAGGATGTCCGAGCGTTCAAGTGTATGGATGTCGGAGTGTAAATAGGCTGCACGGACCTTTTTATCTTTGAGATATTCGGTCAGATCTTCGGCTGTTTTTTTTGTAAGTGTCGTTACCAATACTCTTTCATGTTTTTTTGCCCTTTTTTCGATTTCTTCAATCAAATCAGGTATTTCAGAAGACGATGGACGGATGGTGATTTTGGGATCGATTATACCTGTTGGCCTGATAAGCTGCTCAACAACTTGTTTTGATTGTCCAATTTCCCATTCATCAGGAGTTGCCGAGACATAGATAAAGTTCGAAGGAATTTTGTAAAACTCATCAAATTTGAGTGGACGATTGTCGTATGCGGAATTTAGCCTAAACCCGAAATCAATAAGTACCTTTTTGCGACTGTGATCGCCGTTATACATACCGCGTATTTGAGGTACGGTCATGTGAGATTCATCAATAAAAACAAGGAACTCGTCACCGTATGTTAGTCTAAAATAGTCAAGTAAACTATAAGGAGGATTACCTGGTTTTCTACCGTCAAAATACCGTGAATAATTTTCTATTCCGTTGACGTAACCGACTTCTTTGATCATCTCAAGATCGTAATTTACTTTTCTTAATAACCGCTGCGCTTCAAGTTCTTTGCCTAATTTTTTTAAACCTTTGTATTCCTTTTGCAGGTCTTCACGTATACGGGCTTCCGCACTTTTAAACACGGCGGGGTCCATAAGATATAGTTTTGCTGGATAAATCGCGATTGAACTGCCAAGAATTTTTTGTTTTTTTCCGGAAAGCGGCTCAAATGATTCGATTTTAGAAATCCTCCCATCTTCTTCAATTAGGCGGACACCATGATCTTCATAAGGCAGATAAATATCAAGATGATTGCCACGAACCCTGAAAGTCCCGCGCTTGAAATCAAACTCCGATCTTTCATAAAGTAGCTCTGTCAATCTAACGGAGATTAATCTCCAGTCGGCGATATCATCTTTTTTTATCTTAAAAACAAAGCGTTCATATTCTTTGGGTGAACCGATGTTGTAGATACATGAAACCGAGGCAACGACGATGACGTCACGACGGGCAAGAATATTCGTTGTTGATTGCAATCGCAGTTTGTCAATAAGCTCATTTACCTCTGCTTCCTTTTCAATGTAGGTATCGGTTGCCGGCATATAAGCTTCGGGTTGATAATAATCGTAATATGAAACAAAGTAGGAAACGGCGTTACTCGGAAAAAAATCTCTAAATTCCTGATAAAGCTGACCGGCCAAAGTTTTGTTATGAGAAATAATCAGCGCGGGCATATCGAGTTTACGGATGACATTGGCTATAGTAAATGTTTTACCCGATCCGGTAACTCCCAGTAAAACCTGATTTTTGTGATGTAGCTTTATTCCGGAAATAAGTTTTTGGATTGCCTGCGGCTGGTCACCGGTGGGCTTAAAGTCGGATTTTAGATTAAATGACATGGAATGTATTATACATTGCGTCATCCTGAACTTGTTTCAGGATCTTTACAAGCTATACTATAGTTATTAATAGTTGATGGGATGCCGAAACAAGTTCGGCATGACGAATATGCTTTACATTGTCGGAACTCCAATAGGCAACCTCGAGGATCTGTCTTATCGACAGGGAAAAATACTGGCTTCGTCAGATATAATTTTGACAGAGGATACGAGAACAACCGTCTTTTTACTTCAAAAGATTGAGTCACTTTTTGGGTTTAAAAAGAAGAAAACTCAAAAACTCGTTTCCTATTACAAAGAAAAAGAGTTTGAACGACTGCCATCGGTACTAAAGTATATTGAAGATGGTTTGCAAATATCTCTTATATCCCAAGCCGGTATGCCTGTTATTTCCGACCCGGGCTACTTGCTCGTATCGACAGTAATAAAGGAAGGTCTACCTTTTACAGTTGTGCCAGGGCCGTCGGCGGTCACGACGGCGCTGACCCACTCCGGATTTAAAGCCGAGAACTCAATGTTTGTCGGGTTTTTACCAAAAAGGAGGGCCGAACTAATTAAATTACTATATAAAATTAGACAGATAAAAACACTTTTTCCTGATGCTGTATTTATTGCTTTTGAATCACCTAATCGAATTCAAAAATCATTACAAATGATCAGCGACATTTTACCCGATATCGAAGTAGTGGTAGCTCGCGAATTGACAAAAAAATTTGAGGAAGCTGTCAGAGGCAAACCGTCAGAACTCGAGAAAAGAAAATATAAAGGCGAAATAACACTATTACTTTCTTAAAAAATCTCAAATCTCGTGGTCAGGAAAATTTTCATCGCCATTACTTGGTTTCTTTTCGTTTAACCATTCGACATAATCACACCCCGTTGCCTTTCGAGTCTCACGATCCCATCCTGCCGTACTACATTTTTTCAATTTTTTGCCGTTTGAAGTAGTCACGAGCTGTAAAATATTTCCGCATTTCGGACATTTTTCATCAAGTTCTTCTTTTGAACCCTGGAACCATTCGACGTAGTCGCATCCGGTTGCTTCACGTTTCTCACGATCCCAACCAGCAGTGCTGCATTTTTTGAGCTTTTTGCCGGAACGGGTTGTGATCATGATGAGAGGATTGCCGCATTTTGGACATTTTTCATCTAGTTTTTCGGGATCAGGATTGAACCAGCGTACAAATTTACACCCTTCAACCTGTTTTGTTTCCGAGTTCCAAGATCCCTTTGAACATCTTTGTAACCGTTTTCCCGATGGAAGTTCTTCAATTGGTTGTAAATCAGATCCGCACACAGGACATTTGTTTGATTCGGTTTCTTTGGCACCGCTTTTATCTTTTTTCATATATTTATTTATATACAATTATATAACTTTTGTAAAGGGGTATTTTACACTTATCATTTTACTTTGAAATAACGTAAATTGCACTTATAAAAAAATTCCAATAGGGTTTGCGATCGTATTTTAAAACTGTAAATTTATTTTTTTCAAACAACTTTCGCCAACCTCTATCTGATTTATTCGTATGTGGGTGTCCAAAAAACTCTAAATTCATGATACTATCCATTATAAATGTTAAATACTTATGAATGGTACTTTCGAAAATATCTTCCATGATGATGATTTTTTTGGCAACGCGTGAGGTCTCAAGTATTATTTTCTCGGGGTTTGGAGTGTGGTGTAATACAGTGATAAGCAATGCCGTGTCAAATGAGTTATTTTTAAACGGAAGTGCTTGTCCATCAAAAAGTACTGGTTTTATGTCTTTCGCAATAGAAATATTATGAACATCTACCGGACATAAATAATACCCTTTCTTTTGTATGGCGCTAGAAAGCAAGCCAAGACCAACACCAATGTCAATTATTTTATTCTTTTTGGACAAAAAAGGTTCAATACGCGTTATTATACTGTCGATACGACTTTGATCGAGATTTCTAAGAAAACTACTAACGAATTTTAATTTTAATATCAATTTTAGTAACACTTATGTGAAAAATACCATAAACCTTATATCTTGTCAAAATTATTGAGTTTTACTCGGGAAGCTCTTATGTTAAATTCTGGAAGAAAGAACACTTAAGATTTGTGACCCCAATGCACTTTATTTCGAACCATTTCTTGCTTGGATCTACAAACTAATGCTTGCTTATCCCCTCCAAGAAATGAAACAACCACTTCCTAAAAGTCTGTCATCAAGGTCTCTTCCTCGTTATTATACGAAAAAAGTCAATTAATTTCCCTGTCTTCTAAACGCAGTTTCAACAAACTGATAGTCTCATCTTTAAGCTTAGATTTAGCCCAATCTTTTTGGTTTTGCGTTAATAGTTCACCGACTCCGTCTAAAATATGTCGGTTATTTACTGCTTCAAGTTGTTCAATACATCTTTTTATCAATTGTTCAAAAGATAAGCCCGATCGTTTTTCTATAATTTTCTTATTTACAGGAGATCTATTTGAAAGGAAAAACCAGACATCATAAATATCCCGGCTAGTTTTAAGTATACGCTCGTGCATTGCCATTAGTTTGTGGGCAAACATATCTTCACGGATCATAACCATCATTGATACTCCTAAATAAGTCTTCATTTCATACCTTGACCCGAATTGCCGTCGGTTTATCTCAACTTTGATATTATAGGCTTCTTCTTCGTATGATAATAAGCAGAATAAGTTAAAGCGTTTTTTATATGATTCTTTTAAAATGCCGTGTTTTTTTACAATTCCAATCACTTTTTCAAAAACCTCGTCTTCTTTGCTGTTATCTAAAAGATCAAAATCAAGATCAACAGAAAACCGGTCAAGTCCATAAAACATTAAGGCGGCAGTTCCTCCCTTGAATCCTAAAAAAGGAGCAATAGTTGTTTCAGAATAAATATCTTTTAAAATTTGAAACAAAATGGTCTTATGAACCGAAATATCTAAAGTCATAATGTTTATTTAGTTGTTTCTGATTGTTTAAATAATTGAGCGACAGTTTTTGCCATACGTTTATTATCATAAATTGGTAATATGACAATAACTTTATTCCAATCGAGTGATCGTATGTTGTCAAAATGGAAATTGGTGTTTATATATAGGGTGTCTAAAAAGGCCCGTTCTTTGGTGGCAATAGAAATTTCATTGATTTGTTCGATTCCAATATTATTTGTAAGTACCGAATTTTTAATCTTTTTGTAAGAATAGGTTTGATTTTCAATAACAACGTCACGGGTTAAATACGAGGCAACAGTAATTGTAGTTTGGTATTGAAAAATCGCTCCATCTTTAGCCAGAACTGTTTCAAAGCTGACATATGAGGGTGTAAATATACGCGAAGACAACTCAAGTTTATTATATTCTCTTCCTTTGGCATATATACCTCTTCTGATTCGATAAAGATCGCCATTTCTGACATAATAGTTAAGTCGAACTCTAGCGGCATCAGTGTTGGAATCTTGCCATAAAAGCGCAATATCCTTAAGAGTCAGGACAGTTTTACTTGATCTTAATATCGTAGTTAAGTAATCACCCTTTTGCATATGTGTACTGGATGTTAGCTTTAAACTAACATATAGTTTATATATTAAAAGTTAATATACAATTTGTCAAGAGCTTTTAATTAAACATGCCGAAAAGATTCGAATTCATTTCGAGGCTAAATTACAAGATTATGATAAGGCAAAATAGTAGATTTTGGAAAATAATATAACTAGCCCGTTATGTAGATATATTTACGAGTTTGAGAATATTGATATCCCGCTTGGTTGACCCGAATGCATCTTATTTCAAACCAACTTTTCCAATTTCATACTTTAATAATTCAGGAGCTAACAGCTCAACTTTTCTATTTTTTGCATCTTCTAAAATTTGGTTAGATTGTTCTATATTTTCTTCATTATCCTGATTTAACTACTTTACCGCTACAGATGTATCTAAGATGAGGAAATTCATTAGTGTGATGAACGATCTTTCTGAATAAATTCTAATGCACTCCCTTTGCCTTTGCCATGGATTGCAAACATGTCACTCTACCTTGGTAAGGTACCATTAGACCGCTTAACTAATCCCGCTTGTTACTTGGAAATAAAGCAAAGGAAATTTTGAAAATAAATTTAATTACAGTATCGAGTTGCCTGGTAAATAAGTGAACCGCTAGCCCTTTAAATGGAACTCAATATATTAACAGCTAAAACGTATATTTACTGTCATAATACGTGTTAATAAGTTATTCAGACTTCAGTATTATTTGGAATCAATTCTTCAGCAGTAGGTATTTTATCAGTACTGTATTGGCGAATAAAATTACGATGCTTAGTCCAATCATCAGATATTTTAGACACATTCTCATCAGTTATCAGCAGTTTTCCATTATTAAACCAGATGTTTGGTTTCCAACTTTGCTCATCCACTATTATCACACGATGCTCTTCCTTATTTTTTAAATCAGGTGTGTAAAGAAATACATCACCTAGCCCATCATTATTCCAATCAGAATATGAACTTTTTATATAATGTGGATACATAGAAAGCACTTCTTCTGTTCCATTATGTACCACTTTTATATTAGTATTAGACTCAATATGTGGAATATTAATGTTTGAAACATCTCCATTACCATTTATTACTATGGTTCCCCAAGAATCTGAACGGAAGCACTCACGATCTGTGTTCATATAACGAACAAAGAGTAAGGTATAATCCTGATCTACGCTTGTCAGACCCCCATTAATAACTATCCTTCTATCCTTTTTGGGTGAAGTAATCGTATATTCTTGTATGTGACCAGTAACTTTGTCACGAATGATGAAAATGGGATCCTGATACAGTAAACCGGCAATATACCTGCAGTCCGAAGCATTATTTGCTATATGTTGAGTAACTGAGTTGGTTACTATAGTCTTATTAGAAAGGTTTCGTGAATATGTGTTGATATATGAATCGTGTTCAAACTTTATGTAACCTTTACTATTAAATACGGCAACTACAACTATGACTATTACTATAAGGAATAGAATTATTCTTTTCATACAGCATATTATAGCAATTTTATAAAAAGCTAACAACTATAAGTCTTTTTGAAACTGTATTACCTACTAGTTTTGTGATGTTACAGGGTTCTATTTGAATGGTGAACGTTTTTTGAAAAAATTCGAACGTATTTCAAAGGTAGCGGCGTCTGACCGTACCAGCCGCCGCACTATTTGTACGCTCAGCCTTCGGTCTCGCTTATTTTCAGCGCGCGCTGTCTGCGGAGGCGGGCGCAGCCAGCGCTGCTCCAACTTCCGTCTCGATTTCCTTTTTGGTGACCCTAAGTATACCAGATCCGAACCAGCTCATAGCTAATCTGCTTGATCTATTTAATATCTTCTCGCCGAGCGTGAAACAGCTTAACCTTGCTGTATCCTTATAGACTATCAAACCATAATAACAATACAACGATTTTCAAAAGTTTTAACGTAAATTAAGGTTAAAGATTTTCTTCTACAAACTTGTTATTTCGTTTTTGGAATTGGCTTGTAGATCAGTTTAATAAACTTCAATAGCTCTAACCCCTTTTCCTCTGCCTTTTCATCACTTATTTCTTCTTTGAACTCTTTCTTCCAAATCCTCTTGAAATCGCTAATTGCTTTTTGAGATAACATATTTATTCAGTTATTTGTTTTTTCATGCTGCCAAATCTTCCGGTGTAGCATCTCCAGATGCCGTTCTTTTCTTGAGTATGCTCAAAACACCAAGATCAGAAAGCTCAGATATTTTTTGTTGAACTTCCGATACCCAAGTGGGTACAGTAACACTACCGTCTTTTAGTTTCTCTTTCATTTGAATATACAACTCAAGTCCTTTATTGGTAGTTTGAAATCCCAAATTAGCTTCTAACTCATCTTCAAATCCTAAGTATTTATCCTTTACATTGTTATCGGGATAGTTTGATCCATTGTTAAAAAGTGAAAGAACAGCCTTGTTACGTTTAATGTTTTCAGCTTCTTCATCAGTTCCCTCAAGGCGCTTATCTCCGTCAAAAATTATAAAACAAGGTATCCCAAACTCTGTATAAAGCCTGTAAAACCTGTCAATTTCTGATTTGTTACCACATCTCACAATCGAAATACCTTCCTTGATATAATCGAAGGAAAGATAATCAAAAAACAAAGGCAATAGTAATACCTCCGTTTGACCTTCAACAAGTATTATTTTTTTTGCAAAAAATCCTTCGTTAGCTTTCTGCGTATCTCCTGTATTTTCATAGGCATTTTTGTATCTAAGTAACAAATCTTCCGATGTACTCGTAATTTCAAGTCTTACTGACAAATCCTCTACAAAGGCATCAACGTCTCCATATTTGAGGTATGTACCTTCATCTCTGGTTTTTCTAACAATGTATATTGAACTAAAATTACCTGCTGACAAAAAGTTTGGTGAATGAGTAGTATAAAAAATCTGGGTACCTTCCCTGACAAGATTACCTGCTTCATCATATTTGTCTTCAGCTAAGTCTTGTAAAATCTGATAAAAGTTTCTTTGCGCTTGTGGATGTAAATATAATTCTGGCTCATCAATGAAAATCGGACTTTTATTAGCTAAATTGAGTTCTGAATAAGCCTTCAGAATAGCTATCGAGATTGACGCCTGAACGCCCATGCCTAAGTTAGATGCCTGAAACTCTAAATCCATATCGGGTTCTTTTACTATCAACTGAAGTGTTTTATAGAAGTTCCAAGGATCATAAAGACTAAGATCGACAGTTAGATCGGTTTTTGGTCTGTTTAGCTGTTTTGCGCTTTCTTCCTGTAAAATATCCAAAAACTTTTTCATTATATCTTGACCGCTTGGGTCTTTAACGGAGAACAGCAGTTTATCGCGAATAGTTGTAAGCCATTCTTTTAACCAAATTTTTTTGAGTTTATTTTGTCCTTTATGCACCATAGACTCAGTCAAAAACATCTTGTTTACTTCTTGAAGTATTCTTCCTACCAATGTCCACTTTGAGGAAGGAAGGTAGTCAAGTATTTTACGTTCAGTGTCCAAATACGCACAACAGTACTGTTCTCGCTGTTCAGAATTACAATAGTTGCCATTGAAGTTTAACCCAGATTTTAATCTACCATAAGTGTCTGTCCACTCCTCAGCAAGTTCGAGGTAATGACCATCATCAAAATCAAGTTTTACCTTAATTTTGTTTGTATCCTCTCCTAAAAAACGATCTTCTTTTTTCGTTGAGTTAAAAGATGGATATGTTGGCGCAAGAAGCCATGTCATCGCCTCGAAAATGTTACTTTTACCAGTACTGTTTGCACCAACAAACGAATTAATACCTTTATTAGGAACAAACTCTAGGTGTTTGATACTTTTGTAATTATCAATCAAAACTTTAGTAATTTTCATTTTGTTTTTATCTTTTGTTTTGCTCTTTGATCAATATCAATTAGTAATTCAAAAAACTTTAGCAGCCGGGTTCCTTGTTCTTCCGCTTCAGCAACAGTAATATCTTGCCCAAACTCTTCTTTCATTATTTTTTTGATACTCTTCTATGGCTTGTTTTGACAACATAATCAAAGTGAAATAAAAAC
>MFZZ01000014.1:4549-5993 GCA_001789555.1 Candidatus Roizmanbacteria bacterium RIFCSPHIGHO2_12_FULL_38_13 | reverse complement strand
ATAATTATTCATAATGCTCCAATTAAAATCTTTCCAGCCAAACATAAACATCAAACTTTCAATTGTTTTCTTAATTACTTCATACCTGTTTTTTTCGCCATCAAGCTCGCTTGCTAAGATGGTATCTGTCCAATAAAAATCGCCAGTTGGACTTTTGTATTTTTCGAAGTTATCTACTGTATTGAGAGGAAACATCATTCTCATCCAGTCAATACCGTTAATAAATACCGTAAAATCAGTTAAACCAACAAACCCCACTTTCTTATAAATCTCATTTGCAAGAGACAGAAATTGATCCAATCTCGCCAGTATTCTTGAAAGTTCTATATAGTTTTCTGGTTTATAACCGCTCTCTTTGGGAGGATTAGATTGAAAAACCACTGTTTCCTTATAAACGATCATTCCGGTTGTATGAAGAGCAGTAAAATACTTTCGAGAAGAAGTGTCCATTGTCCGATAAGTTTCAGTCCCATTCTGGAAAACACTCCTATAATCAAGAAACGCAGGGTATTTATTACTGGTTCCGTAATAATCTCGGATATTTACATCTCCCAATAAATCATAGGACTGCTTAACGTCCATTATAGCTTCTGTTGGATAATAAGGAGTAATTGTTAAATTGAGCATATCTACAGTGTCTCTATCTCTTCTGTTGGGTGGTGGCAAAACAACAGATCCACCCACACCATTTTCAACTTCGTCCCAGACATCGTGAGTCCTGAACCTATAATCAATTTCGTCCTTAATCTCCTTTTTGAGTTCAACTGATTTTTCTCGTTTGTTTCTTAGCCATTCCCATTGTTCGGAAGTGGCAAGTTCTTCCCAAGTCCCCGATGATGAGCGATCCGACACTCTAACGTAGAGTTCTTTTTTATTAAATAACCAGTGTGGAGCTTCGTGGCTTTCAGGAACGTATACTATCAGAAATGTTTTATTATCCTTGTCGGGTGGACAAACTTGGTATATAGGAATGATCGGAATCCACATATGGCTTAATACCGTATTGGTTACGGTGAGAGTTAAATGGTCTTGGAACTCAAAGCCAACTGCTGGAATTTTTGGTTTATCATCCTTATCGTCTTCAACCCCAACTAAAATCCATCCACCACGAGTATTTGCAAATGAGGCGATAGCTTTAACGATTGATTTAGTAGAAGAAAGGTCTTTTTTATAATCAAGATTGATGCCTTCTTTTATTTGAGATTTACAAAACAACCTCACATCATCTGTATTAACTTCATTTAATGGTTTTCCAAATATAGTTGTGTTCATATATTTAATTAAAGTTCTCCTCTGAACGCCTTGGCTAAAATTGACTGGGTGAGTTTATCTGCTTTATCACCTGCTTTCTCGACTTGACTTTCAACTTCATCAGAAATTGACAATAGATGTCTTACCCGAAGTACAATTTCCTCCTGCTCCTTTAACGGTGGAAGAGGTGTTG
>MFZZ01000014.1:0-4535 GCA_001789555.1 Candidatus Roizmanbacteria bacterium RIFCSPHIGHO2_12_FULL_38_13 | reverse complement strand
TCTTTGGTATTTATATTGTTTATTCCTGCTGCTGATTTTGCTTGGTCGAATAACTGCTTTCTTGCTAATTGAGAGTTTAACAATATCCAGACATACATAGGCAAAACGATAAGTGGTGTAATTTTGATTAGATATGACGCATATGCAACGTTATTTTTAATACCTTCAACTAACGCATTTTTACCAACTAAATCCCTACTTCCATTTGATCTGACTATTAGAATATCTCCATTTTTTACAAGATAATCTTCGTTTCTTACTTCGTTTGACAGATATTTGAGATCTGTTAGGTCAAGATTACCTGATACTATGTTTGGAATGCGCAAGACCGGAGTACCGTTAAAAGAGTAATCACTTTTTTCTGATGTGCCGTATTTGAAATCTCTAACTACTTGTCCCAGAGTAGTAAACAACCAAGTTTGCGGTAAATCTAATAATTCTTTGGTATCGAATACATTTGCTTGAGATTTGTTTTTCTTTTTGGTTTTGGACTTTTCCTGAATTATTTTTTCTAATAATAAAGTAGCAGGTTCTATTGAAGGATTTTTTTCTCTCCAAGCCTCAGTCAATTTGCCAGTTACAGCAGCAGATAAAACTGACTGGCGAAATTGCTTTATTTTCTTTTTCGATAACCCAATGCTTGATGTAGAAGCATCAGTATGCTGGAGTAATGTTTCAATTTTACTTACTATTCTCTTTTGTCCTGCTAAATCAGGCAACAAGATTTCCTGTTCTGTTAAATCGCCCAGCCTGATGTATCGAATAGTGCTACCTCTATTGTTTTTAGTAATTTCATTTAACTTTGAATTAACAAAGTGGTAAATAAACTTTCCGTCTACACCCTGTTTGAAGTTGTGTAAAACATAAGTTCTTTGATACACATCAAATTTGCCGTTGTAGTATTTAACATTAAAAAAACCATTTCCGGCAACGAGTACTGCCTCCGTATCAAATGTAAAGCTATTTATTTTGTGAATATCTTGAGCGCAGGTAAAGAAAGGATAAATACCATTAGGATTTTCAGCATTAACATCTTTTTTTCCAGTCTTAATGCCACATATTTCGCCTAACTTATAGGATTTCCACTCGTTATTTGTTGTTGCCGTTTGTAAGTTCTGCATAGATTTTGTCCAAATTATCTTTTGCTTCTTTGAGTTCTGAGAGAGTATCTGTGATAAGCTCTTCTGGTTCTGGTAGATCGTCTGAGTTTTCAATATCCTCATCTTTTAACCACTTGAAGCTATCAAACTTGAAGTGTTTTTCCTTCACTTGATCTATTGAGAACTTTTTCCAGCGACCTTCTTTTGAGTCAGCTTCATCACGTTTTGATAATCCATCTGGGTTATCTCCATAGACTTTTTCAAACTCAGCAAAGTGAGCTGGTGATAATGGTCTATCTTTCTTGGTTATTCCCGGCACATTCGTTCTGGCATCGTAGATCCAAACATTTTCTGTTGGCAATCCTTTGGTGAAGAAAATGACGTTGGCTTTGACACCTTGGCTGTAAGGTGTAAATGTGCCTCTTGGAAGCCGTAAGATCGTATGTAGGTTGCAATCTTGAGTGAGGATTTTGAACACTTCACCAGCCTTGTCCTCAAAGAGTACATTGTCCGGTAAGACTACCGCAGCGCGTCCTCCGGGTTTGAGTATAGTTAATATGTGCTGAACAAAATTGAGTTGTTTGTTGCTTGTAGCAACTGTAAAATCCTGTCGTTCTGGGACTTGGTTTGCTCCTTTTGTACCAAATGGTGGATTAGTAAGAACGACATCAAACCTATCACCGTTATCAGGCTCGTACAATGAGTCTGCAAGGCGTACCTGAGACTCAATGCCATGTAGGTATAGGTTCATGAGACACAACCTACGAGGTCTGGCAACCAGTTCTGTACCAAAATAGGTATGTTTCTTAATTTTATCCAGATCATCTCTGTTTATCGCACCGCCAACCTTTTTATAGAACCAATTATATGCAGCGAGAATAAAGCCACCAGTACCGGCTGCCGGGTCGCTGATTGTAAAGTCCTTTGAAGCCCTTGGATCAGGCTTCACGCACTGTACAATCGCGTCAATAAGCACTCTGGGGGTAAAGAATTGACCTGCACCTTTCTTGCCCTCTGCTGCTGATTTTTCCAGCAAACCCTCGTAGGCTTCTGCTTTTACATCAACATTAAGTCCAGACCAGTCTATCTCATCAATAAGATCAATAAGTTTTTTGAGATTGACAGGTTTTGTGAACTTGGAAAGGGCTTCTGCAAAGATTGCACCAAGTAGTCCAGATTGTTTTGAAAGTCCTCGTAATAAATCGTTATAGTGATCGGTTAATTCTGTACCTGATTTTGTTTTTAGGACAAACCAAGAGTATTCCTTCGGGATAGGTACTTCTCTTTCTTCTGCCATTTTGAGAAACAGAAGGTAGGTAAGCTGTTCTACGTAATCGCCATAGTCCATGCCATCATGACGTAGGATATGACAAAATCCCCATAGTTTATTGACAATGTTAGTTTGTTGCATAAGCATATACTTCTGGTATGGCTGCGTTTATTTTGCTGATATAAGCCATTAAATTATTATCAAAATCTTTATTTACTCTGTTAAAACTTCCGCCAAAGTTGACGAATATCGGCATTGAGTCAAAGTCTGTTGGTTCGATGGTAAGGTTTTCAATGAGATGTTTTTTGATGAGTTCCAACCATTTTTGCTGTTGTTCAGAAAGTGTCCTACCGACTATAACTTTAGCAATAGCCAAATCTATCCTCTCTTTGCCAGAGATCAATGGTTCTTCTTTGGCAGCGTGTTTAATCATCGAGATAATGTCAGCAAGCGGATATTTGTAGGCTCGGCGTAGGTTCTCATCAGTAAAGCGCTCCGGGGTTTGTGATAGCTTCTCACGCAGCTCTTTGAGGGCTTTTGTACTCCATGAGGCTGGTTTCTCCAAAACAACTTCTAATGCTTCTATATGTTCTGGATTTTCTTTAACAAACTTCTCAAATTGTTTTATATATTCGTCTGGTTTTATTTCACTACCATCAAGTGTTTTGAATAGGTATTCTGATTTAACCGTATCTTCAACACCTATTGCCTTGATAAACTTTCTTGGAGGTTTGGGATAGTGAGTTAGAAGTTCAATAAAATCTTTATTCGTAAGAAGCTGCAAGGTATTAACACGATCTTTATCAAGTTTGTCTGATAGAGACTTTGCAAACTCACCAATATCTCCATTGGGAATAAACTTGCCAAGCATCTGCCTACCTTCGGCACTGATTTCTTTATTGATCCGTTGTAGGCGCTTAACAAGACAGCGAGTGTTGTAATCAACATCTCGGTTATTAGCAATCTCAGTAATAACTTCCTCTATGGTTCTTGAGGGAGGCAGGGGTGTCACTTGAGTAATACCTGTAGAGTTTTTGAATGCTTCAAGTAGTGATCCACCAAAACAATCAAAAACCGTAAAGTGGGATTTTGGTGCTGTCCCCATACCATTCGGGAAGTTACTACATAGTCTTGTACCTCTTCCCATCATCTGCTCAAATAAAATACGAGACTTCACTGGTCGCAAGAAGATGATATTCTCAATCGCTGGTATATCCACACCGGTAGAAAGCATATCCACGGTAACGACAATGTGCGGTTCTGGTCTATTCCTGAACTCTTTAATCCGTTGAAGTGGTCTATCTACCGTTGGTGAACCAGTAATCTTTTGGACAAACGCATCACCGCGACCAAAAATATCTCTACAAAGATCAACAAGTTGGTCTGAGTGAGACGTATGTGGTAGATCGTTGTCTGCAAAAATCAAAGTCTTTGGAAATCTACCGGTCTCCTTTTCTTGATCGAGAGCATATTTGGCGTATTCTTGAATGATCTTCTTGTTGCTGTCAGGCGAGGTTACTTCTCTTTCAACTTCCGTTACTTCAAAATGTCTTTCGTCTTCCAATAGATCAAGTTGTTGGGCGCCGGTTTCTGGATTGATTTCTTCGACCTCATCGCCTTCTTTGATAGTTATACCTTCGATTCTGACACCTGACTCGATCTTTACCGCATCATAGTCAACCAAATATCCATCTTTTACTGCTTGTTCGTAGCCATAGCGATACACAATATCTTTGAAATAACTGGTCGTGTGAGCAGCCGGAGTAGCAGTAAGTCCAATTTTTACTGCGTCAAAATGATCGAGTACCTCTCGCCATTTGCTTATTTCCTGAGATGTATATCCTCTGTGGCACTCGTCAGCGATAATCGTATCAAAAGCATTGATTGGTATATCTAATTTATCTGCATCATCTTCGGGATCATAATCACCAGACGTTGAGAACATTCCTTCTTTACCAAATAAGTTAATCTGCATTCTCTGGATTGTACAGACATAAATAAAGACCTGTGAACCGTCAGGATCGGTTAAATAACCAGTTGGAAGAACACTAAAATCAACCTTTTCATTATCGTCCAAGTAGTTCTTCTGAAATTTTTGGCTGTAGACTTGATAAATCTGGTTGAACTTCAAACCATTTTCCGCTTCATAGGCTGCAAACTCCATT
>MFZZ01000013.1:2441-9829 GCA_001789555.1 Candidatus Roizmanbacteria bacterium RIFCSPHIGHO2_12_FULL_38_13 | reverse complement strand
AGCCCTGATTCGGCGAAAATGATGGTGACAAGTCCCAAATATCCGACGGATTCTAGTATCCCTACGAGATCAATATGCAAGAGTGCTTCCATGCGGCTTTCAAAAACGAACCTTTTTAAGGGTTCGACTGATTGTTTTATTCTACAACTTTTATACTAGACCCAAAAGGGCGCAGAGTCTATTTTTACTCTCGATTGTGACTGATGCTTCGACTAGCCCCTTATCTGGCTGGCCGTAGACTATGGTTGCGGGTATTGGTGAAAGTAAAAGAGCCGGAATAAAAGCCAAATCTTCTTCGCCGTTGACAAGGATTATTGGATTACTTTTGTTATTTTTGATGACTTTTTGGACAGTTTCAATTAAATCTTTTGAGATCTGTCCGGGCGCATTTTCAATAATGTAATCTGGGTTGGGTTGAGTAAAACCAAGCTGGGCAAGATTTGCAAAAACCCGTTTTCGATTGACGAAGAAGTCGATGATAGAGACATCGGGACTGATGCCGCTTTTAAGCAAAGTTCGGACGGAAACGTCACCCACGGCAATTAATGGTCGGGTAAGTTGTACACTTTTGTGCATATTGATAATTTTGCCAAAAGGTTTTTTAAGACGCATGCGAATTTGATTATTAAACCTTCGGCCTGCGATTTTTAACAAAAATTGTCTGTAGTTTGTACCTTCTATAGAAATTTCACCTGATTTTATTCGTCCGGTAGAGATTTTTTTGCCGTCTTCGGCCAGTATCTGAGGGCAGATTATGACCTTCAGCTTATTTAGTTTTTGTTTAATCCTCCTTTTGTTTATTAAATCGGCACCCTGAACTGTTTCGTCGGAGACAATAATTGCCTCGAGCGTCTTATCTTTAGCGGTTGTGCCGTATATATTGTTGAGCCACGTGATTTTTGCACGTTCTTCGAGATGTTTAGATTTTAAGTAAACTACAAGATTTTTCCTTCGGATTTGTTGGGATTCATAAGGGGTTTTGCCGATTTCTTTACAAAACGATTCTGTGCTTAAGCCTATTGAAACCCGTTTGCCGATGTTAAATGCACGATCTAGAAGAGAAATGTGGCCTTTATGCTGTAGGTCGAAAGTTCCTCCACATGCGACATGATCGAATCTATATTTCATCTAGATTAATCTGGTTTGGAGTTTATGCTTCTTCCCTGGTCATGCTTTCCCTGACCATTTGAGTCATCTGTTCTTCGGTCATTGGCGGCATATCCGGATGAACTTGTTGTGCGTGGATTGCTCCTTCTGCGTTTATTTTACCAATGGCCTCATCGTCGCTATCAGCAACAACAGTGATTACTTGATCACACGCAGGGCACTTAAATGAATACTTCATCTTATTATCACCATCTTTCTTCTAGTTTTGTAAGTTTATGATTGTGAAGCAATGGATGTCAACTAGGGCTGGGAATCGTTGACGATCCTTCGACTTTGCTCAGGCCTTCGGCTCTGAGGCTCAGGCTCGAAGAGATGGTGAGTTTGTCGAACCATTTCCGAACCGCATATTAGGTTCAGATGGTTAAGTATCCTGAGTTGGTTTGGGAGAAACCGGAATTGTTGTGTGATTATGCATCCTAGTGAAAATTATCTATAAACATCTTTTCTGTGCTCGATCGTTAAAATCCAAATGATAGTTTTTTCATTGTCAATTTCAAAAATTATTCTATATCTTGAAACCCTTAATTTATGCTTTCCTTTAAGCTCTTTGCGAAGCGGTGCACCTGCTTTCGGATTTTTCTCTAATCTTATTAATGCTTGAGTAATTGCCTTTTGGTATCTACGATCAATAGATTTTAATTGCTTCTGGGCCTCATCAGTAAGTAGAACTTTAAACATTAAAGTCCGAGATCTTTTATAACATCCTCAAGTGGTTTGACTCTACCAGCCTTAACGTCCTTTTCTCCTCGGCGGATAGAAGCCATAGTATCGGGGTTCGAAAGTATTTCAATAGTGTCAATTAAAGCGTCATATTCGTCTTTACTCATGATAACTGCCTCGGGTTTACCATTCCTGGTAATTGTAAACCGTGCAAACATCTTGCTTGCTTCGTCAATAAGTTCAGCGAATTTATTCCTTGCTTCAGTTAATGGGAGCACAGAATTCATAACTAAATGATTGTACAGAATTCTGGCTTCTATGTCAAATCAAAGCTGAATTTGATGCTGCCGGACTGGGATTATAAACTTCCGAGGACTGAAAGGCCTCGGCCTGCCTGCCGGCAAGGCAGGTATGGTTCTTTAAGTTTACATAAGCGAGCAAGAATACATACCAATCCTTGGAAGTATGTATTCTCTCGCATTCATCCCCGTCCAAATATTCCCGCCTGCCAAAGCTATGCTTTGCATTGCGGGCAGGCAATTTTTGACGGGGTATTCTGCGAGCGAATATAAATAATCCTTACGGATCTGCGAATCTAAAGAGTCTTAAGCAATTCTAAATCACCATTAATTAATGCTTCTTTTTTAGCCTTTGTCCATTTCTTAACTTGGAATTCTCTATTCATTGCAGTTTTGATGTCGAGATATGTTTCAGAATAAACTAAGATTACAGGTTTTTTCGCTCTTAGATATTTTGCCCCTCTTGAACCGTTTGAGTTGTGTTCTTTTAATCTTTTTTCTAAATTGGAAGTCATTCCGCAATACAAAGATTTGTCTGAACAGCGGAGAATATAGAAGTAGTACATTTTTATTTCCTTCGACTCATTTCATTCGCTCAGGATGTTCGACTTCTTCAATGGAAAGGGCTATAGCTGTGAGCGAGCGTAGCGAGTCGAACAGCTGCCGGACTAGGATTCGAACCTAGATAAACAGCTCCAAAGGCTGTTGTCCTACCATTAGACGATCCGGCAATGTTAAGCAATTCTATCAAATTTTAAGGCTGGATTCTACAGGAATAAACTTAATAATGGAATTATTAAATCAGCAGGTAGCCTCGTCACCCTTCGGTCATGCCGAAGGCTCTCCTCTGATATATTTACTTTTAGCCTCGGTTTGCTTCATACTTAAAGTAAATATGGGCAGAATATTTTCTGTCTTTTTATTAATTGCACTGATTGTCGGCGGTTTTTATTTTGTAAAGACGGAACCTTCCGGCTTAAATTCCCCTATTCCGAAAGTTTTTGGAATTACAAGTAATCGCCAAGTTAATAAGCGAAGCTTTTCTACGAATAAATGGTTTCCGAAAACTGCGAAAACTAATTTTGAAAGCGAGAATTTAAGTCTAAATTTGAGCGCAAAATCGGCTTTGGTAGTTGACTATGACAGCGGTGAAATAATATTTGGTAAAAATATCAAACAAAGGCTACCGATAGCCTCTACTGTTAAAATAATGACCGCTTTGGTTGCTTTAGAAAACGCTAAACTGAAAGATACTTTTTTGGTTTCTGTGAAAGCCGCAAAAGTCGGCGAGAACAGTATGGGATTGACAGCCGGTGAAAAACTGACATTAGAAGAGCTTTTATACGGCCTAATGCTTGTTTCCGGTAACGATGCGGCTGTAACAATCGCCGAGGGTGCGAGTAAATCTGAAGAGGCATTTGTAAAACTGATGAATCAAACAGCTGCAGATCTGGTGCTTGACGACACCAAATTTATTAACGCCTCGGGACTAGATGAAGACGGAAGCAATCAGTATTCCTCAGCGTATGATCTGGCTGTAATATCACGCTATGTTTGGGAAAATTATCCGCAGCTGCGGCAAATTACATCAACAGTTCATGAATTTATTGATGCCAATAGCGATCATAAAAGTTTTGACCTTTACAATGATACAAATTTGTTAACTACGTATCCGGGTGTAAAGGGTATAAAGCCGGGATTTACATGGGAAGCGGGCTTGTGTCTTGTGACTTATGCGGAAAATGACGGTAAAAAACTTTTGGCGGTAATTTTGGGAAGCGATGACAGGCGAGGAGAAATGAAAGAGCTCTTAGATTACGGCTTTGCCCATTATGGGATTAAGATTGATCATCCGACTCTAGACTAGTATTGTGGGGGCACAGGGATTCACTGCGTCATTTCATTCCTCAGTGTAAACCTCTCGTCCCCGGTCGCTACCTTCACCAAGCTCAAAGTGACACCCTGAGCTTGTCGAAGGGTGGGGGCACAGGGATTCGAACCCTGAACCGACTGCTTAAGAGGCAGTTGCTCTACCGTTGAGCTATACCCCCTCGAAACTTCGTTTCTAGGGGTAAACCCCTTTATTGTTGGGGTGAACCCTTCACTAAATTTATCTTCTTTTCTCGTAGCCAGCCCTTTATTTCCCCCTCTCTCTTTACAGCAGTTTTTTGATTTATGCTTTTTTCTATATAAACTAAATGGACAGGCAGTTTACCATACAATGATTTAGCCCCAGTTTTAGCGTTGTGTTCCGTTATTCTACGATTAATATCAGTTGTAATCCCAGTATAAAGACTGTCATCAGAACACTTTAAGATGTAAACAGACCAACCCATTTTACTTCCATTCGTGAAGTGCGTTTACGCTGAGTTCTGCATTCGCATAACGAAGCGCGGGTAATGGTTCTGGGCTCGAACCTACACTCGCTGTTTAATGATAACAATGATGAGGCTAAATTGCTAGCGTTTCAGCTAGAAACATTGAATAATCAACTAAATTTGACTGCTTAATTTAGACCTATTTGTCTCAGGAAATATTTACCCAACGATGTTATTACAGTCCTACGTATTTTAGGAGCTTGCGTGGATTTGTCGTACTCAATTTTGTCGGTTATATCTACTGAATATTCTTTCCTCAAAAGTCCGTAGTTGCATAGATTTTCGATGTAAGAATTGTGAATTGCCTCTTTTTCAACGTCCCTCTGCTGAGCATTTATTGTTGCTGGTCGTACTTTTAGTAAGCTTTCGTGTTTTGATCTAAATTCTTCATCTCCCCCGATCGTGGGTACTAAATAAAACCTCAATAAAATAATTTCATTATCGTTCAGCTCACTTAGTAGTTTGAGCACTCTTCTTGTCTCCATAAATTCTATTTGATCTTCAGACAAGCCGTGTGCAATAACTGAGGCGATATATCCTCTTCTCTTTTCCGCTACTGATTTTGCTGCTTGCGTCATTCCTTCTTCCAGTATGTCCACAAAGTTTTCATCAGTTAGCTGAGTAGCAATAAACGACTCCTCTAAGTTTTTTGTTTTCTCGTGAAGTTTTTGTGCAAAGTCGACTACTCTCTCTAGCCTTTGATTCGGAATTATCATTGTTGCAAGTTCAGACAATGCTGAACCGAAAACAGGAACTGCCCCCAAGCCCATTCTGGAAACAGTAACTATGTGGTCTGTTGCTTGAACTCCAAGATTTGGCAATTTGTCATCGTTTCCCTTTTTCATTTTCAATAATAAATATCGCCCATTTTTATAGCGTTATCTTTTTTTTCTTTCTCACTCATGTTCTCTCGCTCATCACTCGCCTTTTTCAAAAGTTCCATTAGCTGAATTACGTTTTCAGCCACCCTCTTATTTTTTAAGCCTGCTTTCATATTCTTTATAAACGTGCCGGGTAATCTCTAAAACTTGGGGAATTTCTGCCTCATTTGTAATATAGGTTTTCCAGAGAGGTGTTATATCCCATGCAGTCTGAGGCTGTTTTTCAATTTTAAGAGCTGTTATCGGTTTAGTTTTGGTTCTGAAATAAAGAATTATTTTCCCGGAATGATAAGAAATTGCCGTGTAGTTTGTTCCGTGAAAGCGAAAACCGACATAATTAGTTGTGACGTTCTCCTTTATGCCCTCACCGATATTAAGTAGTTCATCGTGAAGCCTAATAAACAAATCTTTATTGTTTGCATCTACACGCTGTATGTGGTCTTGAAAAGTGTAGCTTTTTACTTCTCTGCTTACCTCCTGAATCGTTTTATCTTTTGATAATGAACCGACGGACTCCGTTGTCCTGTAGGGTTTTATCGGATTAAATTCAATAAGATTATTTTCATAAATCCTTACCTCGTAAAGGAAAATGGGTAAATCCTTGAAGTTTATGGCATTTCGCTGATAATTAGTAAATTCGGGGGATACAAAGATAACCCTTGATTGTTCCCAGTCTATATCCATTTTCGTGAAGTTTTTATGGAGTCTCTCATTCAGTTCCAGGACAAAATCTGCTTTGTGGTTTAGCATAGCGGAAAGATAAGCAAAACCCTGATCAATGACACTAAAACTCTTATCCTTTTTGTATTCGATAATTACAAAAGACCTTTGGGCTTCGTCAAATGCCAAAGTATCAATATAAAAATCCTGCTCTTGGGCTTTAACTGAAAATTCATTATTTATAGAACCGCTAATAAACCTCAAACCGAAGATAGCCTCAAGATTAAGTTCGGTAACTTTTTGTATATCTCGCTCAAGATCAACCTTTTTTTCTTTGATTTGAATGAGTTTATTATTGATATGTTGAAATACTGGCATTTTTTAAGCTGTAACTTCTAAAATCTGGACACCATTCATTTCCTCAAAGCCGTCTTTAATTTTGGCACTTGTTGAATCTTTGGCAAAGTTGATTACAAAGCCTTTCGGGTGGACTTTCTCGTCTGCGTGGACTTGTTTCTTTAATTCCTTGATATACCTTTCAACTTGCGTGCGGTGATCTTCCTTAATGGCATTATCCGCCTTAAGATCTACAACAACGGCTACTTTGTGGTTATGGTCCTTGAGCCAGACAACTAGATCCGGAATACTTTCACCGATTATATGTCCGGCAAAAGTAATAGGGAGTATCCTTTGGGTTTCATACATTATGCCCCGATCACGCAGGGCAACTTCCATTGCAGTCTGGTAGATTATTTCCTGCCAGCCAGCACCAAGTTCTTCTATTACCTGCTTGGCACAGTCTTTCAAGATCTTAATAAGTTCTTCAATCTTCATTTCAATCTCAGTGAATTATACTATTTGGTGTATAATTAAGTCTAATTACATGGCCAAGAAAGTGATTAAACTTCTAAGGATCCGAGAGGCTGCCGAAATGCTGAGTGTTAATCCGGAAACTTTGAGGCGTTGGGATAGGAGCGGAAAACTAAAAGCAATAATAATCAGTAAGCGTGGCGACAGACGATATAGAAAAGAAGATATTGAAAAAATTATCAACAAAACTGAAGAATAATGTCGCAATTTTTAAGATCTTATCTAGCAACTAAACTTACATTAAAACGTTCAATTTCTGATCCAGAGAAATTGAATACAAGCATTCGTTCTGCGAATGTTGATCTAAACCCGCATCAAGTAGATGCGGCCGTCTTCGCCTTTAACAGTCCTCTATCGAGAGGTGCCATTCTTGCTGATGAGGTCGGTTTGGGTAAAACAATCGAAGCAGGACTTATTATCAATCAGCTTTGGGTAGAGGGACAGAGGAGAATTTTAATTTTGGTTCCAGCGTC
>MFZZ01000013.1:0-2303 GCA_001789555.1 Candidatus Roizmanbacteria bacterium RIFCSPHIGHO2_12_FULL_38_13 | reverse complement strand
TTCCCATAATTTCGCTTACTCAAACGATTTACATGTTAAAAAAACGCCTTGGGATTTGGTTGTAATTGATGAAGCACATCGACTTAGAAATGTTTATAGAAAAGGCAATAAAACTGCAAAAAAACTTCGAGAAACAATAACTGGAAGACCAAAATTATTACTTACCGCAACCCCCTTGCAAAATAGTTTAATGGAGTTATTTGGATTAGTCAGCTTTATTGACGAAAAATATTTGGGAGATCCTGATGGAAGTTCTTTTAAATACCTCTATGTTCAGCCAAGAGGTACAAATAATGAAACACAAAAATCAAGATTGTCTGATTTGAGAGAAAGGTTGATGGGGAAAATCGATTCAATTTCAGGAGAAACGGAAGGCGGTATTATAACAAGAACACTCCGAAAGCAAGTCAGGGGTTTAATTCCTTTTACAAACAGACACAACATTACAGAAGATTTTAGTCCGAATGATGACGAAGTTGAGCTTTACGACAGTGTAAGTGAGTACATTCAAAGGCCTTTTCTAGCATCAACTAAGGCTACTCAAAGGCACATGATGGAGCTTGTTTACAGAAAAATATTAGCAAGTTCATCTTTCGCTATAGCAGGTACTCTCTACCGGGTTTCACAATTTTTAGGAAAAAGACTGCAAAAAGAATTTAAAATTCCATTAGCAGAATTACAATTGATTGCAGATAAAGTTAATGAAGATGCAGAACAAAAATACCGGAGAGGTTTTGACAATTTTACAGTAGAAAAAGTAGAAGAAATAGTTGACGAGGAACAGCCATCTGTTTTAGAAGATATTGAGCTTTCCCCTGATGATCTAGAGGAGGAAGAAAGTGAAGCTGAACAAGATGAATTAGCTAAACTTGAAGAGGGCGAAGATTCCGAAAAAGAGCTTTCAGAAATTAAAGAGAGAGAAATTGATCATAAGTTTACCAAAGAGGAGGTATTTAATGAATTTGAAGATGTGCTCAGGTTTTATTTTCTTGCGACTTCAATAGATAAAAACCAAAAAAGTCAATCCCTAATTAGAGCATTAAAGAAAGTTTTTGATCACGCCAAAAAGAAAAAATGGCCAAAGAAAGCAGTCATTTTTACTGAGTCACGCAGAACTCAAGACCATCTCGAAAAAATACTTTCTTTAGCTGGCTATAAAGACAAAATAGTTTTGTTTAATGGCTCCAACGCCAGTAAAAGAGCAAAGGAAATATACGAACAGTGGGCAAAAGAGTTTCCCCAAGAAGCAGAAAATAATCCTCGATCAATAAGCTTAAGAAAGGCTTTAATATGGAAGTTTAAATCACTGCCTGAAAGCCTCTTAATTACAACAGAAGCAGGAGCAGAAGGAATAAATTTGCAATTTTGTAATATTGTGGTCAATTACGATCTTCCTTGGAATCCGCAACGAATAGAACAAAGAATAGGAAGATGCCATCGATACGGTCAGGAACTTGATGTTTTGGTCATTAATTTTCTGAACAAACGAAATTATGCAGACGAAAGAGTCTATGAACTTCTAAGGGAGAAGATAAAATTATTCGGGAATTTATTTGATTTTAGCGACAAAATACTTGGGACGGAAGAACAGACAAATGATGGATATGAAGTCAGAGAGATAGCACTCGGGTCACTCGACAGCGGAGTTGGTTTTGAGAGAAAAGTTTTAAACATTTATCAGAAATGTCGAACAAAAGAACAGATAGAAAAAGAATTTAATCAGCTGGAGCTTAAGCTATCAAACGAGATAGAAGAAAAATTTGAAAATACTCAAAGAAAAGTAATTCAACATTTTGATGAAGAGGTACGCGAGAAACTAAGAATCCGAAGCGAAAAAATAGCAGAGATGCTAGATGAATTCGACAGAGATTTAGAAAGATATATAAAATCTATTTTTCAATATAGCTTAAAAGAAGTAGGAAAACACCGTTATCTAGTTTCCAATATACCTAAAAACTCAGATAAGTCTCAATTTGATAACTTATTGGGAAAAGTTTTAGGAGTTGGAGCAGTTTCGGATGCAGAAAGACAAAAAGGTGTTTTAGCCTTGCATACTCAGACACAATTTTTATCAGATCTGCTAAAAGAAGACTTCAAGAAAAAAGGCCAAATGTATCAGATATTATTTGGGCATGATAAAGATTCTCAACATATGGAATTTAAGGAAATTATTGGCAAATATGGAATCTTAAGGTTAGACAAAGTTGTCTGTAAACGCAGGACTATTAATAATTCCGACGAAATATTTGAAAAAATTGTTATCACTTGTATAGCAAATAACAATAAAACATGGTCTTTGCCAA
>MFZZ01000012.1:10442-18933 GCA_001789555.1 Candidatus Roizmanbacteria bacterium RIFCSPHIGHO2_12_FULL_38_13 | reverse complement strand
ATGAATTTCTAACTCTTGCATGGTAACATTCCTGAACCTGGCAACGACTTGTTAATGTGCTTTATCTCGGTAACATTATTCTACCTGGCAACACGAGTTTGTGGAGAATTTCTTTTATATACTGCTAAAGTAATAAGAAGCATTGGAAGACTCCGTGATATAATCAAGTCTAGTTCAATTCGTGTTTATGAAAACAGTCATTTTATTTATTCTTTCAGTTCTATTTTTATTCATTGTCCCTCCTCATAGTTTTGCTGCAAACGATTTTACTGCAGAATATTTTGATAACATGACTCTGTCCGGCACTCCGGTACTCACCCGATCAGAAGCGGAAGTAAATTACAATTGGGGTTCGGGTAGCCTTGATGCAAGCATTCCAAACGACAGATTTTCGGCAAGGTGGACAGCAACATTTCATTCCCAAACCGAAAAATTTGTTTTTACAGTCACCGCCGATGATGGCGTACGTTTATTTGTTGATGATCAGATTGTTATTGATCAATGGAAAGATCAGCCACCCACAATCTATCAGGCAAGCGTAGATTTATCTGAAGGTGATCATAACCTGAAGATGGAATATTATGAAAACGGAGGAGGAGCAACTGCTAAACTGAACTGGCAAACTCAACAACCAACTACGAACGAAGGTATCCGTATTATGCCACTTGGTGATTCTATTACCGATGGGTATGATATCCCTGGTGGATACCGTATCGAGCTTGAAAATCTTATTCCGAATAGTAACTTTGTGGGATCACTGCAAAATGGTCCTGGGGAACTTGTCGATAAAGATCACGAAGGTCATATCGGTTGGAGAATAGACCAGCTCCAATCAGATATTGTTTCGTGGCTTCAATCTTCTAACCCGGAAATGATTCTTCTTATGATTGGAACAAATGATATGATCGGCAATTACGATGTTGCAAATGCACCCCAAAGGTTAAGTAATTTAATTGATACAATATCTCAAACAAGTCCAAATGCCGATATTTTGGTCGCCTCAATTACTCCACTTGCAAACGGCGAAATGCAGCAGCGAGCGAATGTCTATAATGATTCTATAGTAGGAATTGTACAGCAAAAGCGTGATGCCGGAAAAAAGGTCCATTATGTAGATATGCATACTGTCATTACAGTTTCCGATTTGCCTGACGGAATTCATCCAAGTGCAAACGGATATACAAAAATGGCCCAAAAATGGAAAAGCGCTATCGATACTATCCAAAACGGAACAACGCCAGAACCTCCGCAAAACCCTCCGCCACTTGAAGGTGATGGACCGTTTACCGTTCGCTATTTTAATAACATGAAAGTAGAAGGAACACCGGCCTTGGTACGATACGAAACGCAAGTAAATAATGACTGGGGTCAGGGTTCGCCACATCCTTCGGTAAACTCTGATTTTTTTTCTGCTGATTGGGCCGCAACACAAGTATTTGATCAAGGGATTTATGAATTTGTGGTCACCGCCGATGATGGCATCAGACTATTTATCGATAACGAATTGGTGATTGATCAGTGGAAAGACCAAGCTCCCACGACCTATACCATATCCAGAGAACTCGATGGCGAAGTTAATATCCTTATGCAATATTACGAAAAGCAATGGGGAGCTGTTGCCAAACTTAGTTGGCAGAAAACCGAAGCTAATCAAGAAGTAGAGGAAAATGAGGAAGAACCTGTCGAAGAGGAACCGGAAATAGAAGTTCCTATCAGCTATTATAATGCGGAATATTTTAATAACATGGATCTTGCCGGAACTCCTGTGTTAACGAGAGTAGAATCAATTCTCTACAATGATTGGGGGTCAAGCTCACCACACCAAGATGTTCAATCTGATAATTTTTCCGCAAGATGGACATACAAAGACAACTTTAGTAATAGCGCCTACAGATTTACAGTTACGGCAGATGACGGAGTTCGATTAAAAGTAGATGGTCTGACCGTTATCGATCAATGGAAAGATCAGGCACCAACTACCTATAATATCGATCTTAATTTAGTAGCAGGAGAACACACGGTTGTTATGGAATATTATGAACGTGCATGGGGAGCTGTCGCGAAACTGTCAATAGAAAAGGTTGCTACCCCGACACCTCCAGATGTTACTGAAGGATCATTTTTTGTAGAATACTTTAATAATTCCAATTTAATCGGTGTTCCCATTCATTCAGAAGCCAAATTCGTGCTTAACAATGACTGGGGATCAGGTGCTCCACATTCATCAGTTAACAAAGATTATTTTTCAGTAAGAGCAAGTAAATCGGCTAATTACACTGCCGGTAATTATCGATTTACTGTCACCGCCGATGATGGTGTACGCGTAAAAGTTGACGGAGTTACTGTAATAAATAAATGGATAGATCAAGCTCCGACAAAGTACATGTATGACCTTGTTTTATCAGAAGGCAGCCATACTGTCGAAATCGATTATTACGAAAAGGAATGGGGAGCAGTGCTGAAATTTAACGAAGAGAAATTATTGTAGCTTTGTTATACTTCATTTGTAAAAATATTTTTATTACAAGATTTTAATAATAATTTGTTTATACTACCCATATGTTAAACCTTAACTCAATAATGATCGGTAGTTCGCAAGTCAAAAAGCTTGCCGAATTTTATGAAAAAGTATTTGAGAAAAAACCGGATTGGGCCGAAGACAAATGGCACGGCTGGCAGGTTGGTAGTGCTTTTTTCACTGTTGGCGAGCATTCGGAAGTGAAAGGAAAAGCGAAAGAACCGCAACGGGTCATCTTCAATCTCGAAACAAAGGAAGTCAAAGAAGAGTTTGAACGGATAAAGAAACTTGGAGCTAAAGTCATTAAAGAGCCATACGAAATGGGTGGAGGATGGATCGCCACATTTGCCGATCCAGATGGAAATTATTTCCAGCTCATGACTCCGTGGGAGGGTGCAAAATAATTCCGTATGCTCATTTTTGAATACTGTAAAATAAAGGGATGAAAATAAAATTCCTCGGCGCAGCCGGTACGGTCACCGGTTCTTCTTATGCACTTACGTCTTCGTCTGGAAAATCTATACTCATTGATCTTGGAATGTTTCAGGGACATGCAAAAATTGAAGAACTAAATTATGCTCCATACGATTATGACTGCACAAGGTTTATCGGAGCCGTTCTTACACATGCCCATCTTGATCATTGCGGTAGACTCCCGATACTTCTTCCAAAAGGATTTAGAAAACAAATTTTTATGACCCCGGCGACACGGGATTTGACAGAATTGTCACTTTTGGATAGTGCAAAAGTTGCTATCCAAGACAGCATGAAAATACTTTATGACAAACAGCTTGCACAAAAAACGATTGACCGTTTTAAAACCGTAAATTATGGTGATGAAACTCCGATCGGTGATTTTGCCGTGCGATTCAGAGATGCCGGCCATATTCTTGGATCGGCAATTCTTGAAATAGAAGATATGTCCACCAGAGGCGGATCCGCCGTTGGCGGAAGCGCAGGTTCGGGTATAAGGAAAATTGTTTTCAGCGGAGACCTTGGTAATTTTCCTGAAGATTTGGTTTTTCAAACGGAGTTTATAGATAAGGCAGATGCGGTAGTAATGGAGTCTACTTATGGGGATAGGTTGCATTCGGAAGAAGATCCTTCAGAAGTAATAAAAGAAGAAATTAATGCTGTTGAAAAATCAGGCGGGACACTTCTCATCCCGGCGTTTGCTCTTGAAAGAACTCAAGAGGTTTTACATAAAATAATGCATTTGAAAAAGACAGGAAAAATTAGAGGGCAGACCCCGATCTTTTTGGACAGCCCGATGGCAGAGAGCGCTACGGAAATTTATCTAGATTATCCAAAACTTTTTAATGATCATCTGCGGCAAGATTTTAAAAGTGGTAGTCCGTTTGTATTTCCGGGACTTGAGAATATAAAAAGAAGAAATGAAAGTTATGCCATTCGTCATATTAAAGGTCCGAAAGTAATTATTGCCGGAAGCGGTATGATGACCGGAGGGAGAATTGTCGGACATGCCGCGTATTATCTCTCAAATTCTTCGACGCGGTTACTTATTGTGGGTTATCAGGGAGAAGAAACTCTGGGCCGCGAACTTATGGAAGGAAAAAAAGAAGTTGTCATCGATGGTGTAAACATACAAGTAAAAGCTTCGGTAAATACCACACTCGGAATGAGTTCGCATGCCGATCAAGGTCAGCTGATGGACTGGCTGGGACATATACAAAATGTAAAGAAAGTATTTTTAACTCACGGCGAAGACGGTCCACGCAAAGCACTTTCGGAAATAATTTCCAAGGAAATTGGTATCAAAGATATTACTTTACCCGTTTTAAACGAAGAAGTCGCTTTGTGAATGTTTATTTTACGTCAATAAGCTCAACTTTTCATTCCGACTAAATATAAAATAGCCAGCAGCAACAATTATCAAAATTCCCTAACAAGATTAGAGGGAATAATTATGAACAAAACTTTATTTCGAGAGAAAATTTATAAATTGACAAGACAAATACCGAAAGGGAAAGTCGCGACTTATGGTCAGCTTGCACGACTTGCGGGAAGTCCACTCGCGGCACGCGCTGTTGGTATGTTTATGAAAACTAATCCCGATGCTCCAAATACACCTTGCCATAGAGTGGTTTCTTCAAAGGGGGATCTTACCGGTTACTCTGCCGGAAGCGGCATATCTACGAAGAAAAAGATGTTAATTGCTGAAGGGGTAGAGTTTAAAGGCGAACGGGTCAATCTTGCAAGTTCTATATGGGAAAAGTAGTATAATTTTTTTATGTTAAAAGGATTTCGCGATTTTTTACTTCGGGGAAATGTGGTTGATCTTGCAGTAGCCGTAGTTATCGGAAGTGCATTCGGAGCGATTGTAAACGCGCTTGTCAAAGACCTCATCACGCCACTTATCGGCGCAATAGGAGGCCAGCCTGATTTTTCCAATATTGTTTTTACCATCAATAAAAGTGATTTCTTGGTCGGGGATTTTTTGAATGCTTTGATATCTTTTTTGATAATTGCGGCTGTCATTTATTTTTTGGTTGTACTACCCATGAACAGTATAGTGAAGAAGCTAAAAGGTGGGGAAAAATTCGACCCGAAAGAAAAAGTCTGCCCTGAATGTTTAAGTCTTATTCCGCTTAAAGCTAAACGCTGTAAATTTTGCACTGCGGTTGTAAAGTCTTCATAAAAAATATTAGCCATTTCTCGTGTTGATTTTTCGTTGAGTCAATGTCAAATATCTTTTTCGCAGTCGTAAGTTTTTTGGAGTTACTTCAAGAAGTTCATCATCTGCGATGATATCCAAATACTGTTCCAGACTAAGTACAGTTGGTGGCTCAAGTATGACTTTTGTTCCTTCACCTGACGAACGGTTATTTGTCAATTTTTTACCTTTACAGACATTTACTTCAATATCTTTTTCCTGGGAGCTTAAACCCACAATCATACCTTCGTAAACATTTGTACCGGGTCCATAAAAAAGCGTTCCCCGCACCTGGGCGTTGGCAAGTCCGTAACTTAAAGTTGTCCCGCTTTGAGTCGCAATTAGTGCTCCGTTTCTTATGCTATCCATCTTCGTGCCCTCGGGTTCATAACCAAGCAGATATGTATTCATGATTGCCGTACCGCGAGTATTTGTCAGAAGCTTACTTCTTATTCCAATAAGATTTCGACTTGAAATATTGTAGACAAGTCTGATCCCGGTGTCGCCAACGGTGTGCATATTTATAAGTTTTCCTTTTCGTTTTCCGATTTCATCACTGATGACTCCCATATAATCTTTATGAACATCAATTGTAAGTTCTTCGTATGGCTCACATGTTTTACCGTCAATTTTTTTGAAAATGACTTGAGGTTTACCCACTTCAAGCTCGTATCCTTCACGTCTCATGGTTTCGATTAAAATTGCAAGATGCAGCTCGCCACGTCCACTCACAATAAATGAAGTAGTTTCAAGATCGTCTTGGACTCTGAGTCCAAGATCGGTTTCAAGTTCTTTATAGAGTCTTGCGTGAATTTGGCGCGAGGTTACAAACGTGCCTTCTCGACCACAAAACGGACTCGTATTTGGACCGATTTTGATCTTGATAGTCGGTTCTTCAACTTCAATTGCAGGAAGAAAAACAGGCTGTGCCGGGTCGGTGACAGTCTGTCCGATCGTAAGCTCCGGAATTCCGGCCAAAGCAACGATATCTCCAGCAATAATATTTTCTACTTCAACTCGTTTGAGTCCTTCGCTGGTAAATAATTTCGTGGCTGTATATGTTCCGATCTGACCTTCTTTATCAACAAGTGTTATTCGTTTACCTTTTGCAAGTGTGCCTTTCGACACTTTTCCAATACAAATTCTTCCCACATAAGGATCATTGTCAACTGTGGAGATTAGCATCTGAAACGCCTCATTTTCTCCGATATTGCTGTTTGGAATTTCGGAAATAATTGTTTTAAAAAGCGGTTCCAGATCGCCAACGGTTTCTGAAGTATAATGTTCGGGAAGTTTGTTAAATATTTTTCCATCACGACCAACTCCATAAAGAGTTATGAAATTAAGCGCGTCCTCATGTTCGACAAGTTCAAGGAATAACGACTCAACCTCATGACGTACCTCTACAGGTCGGGCATCTTTTTTGTCGATCTTATTTATCAGAAGGATTATTTTCAGTTTTGCTTCAAGCGCTTTTTTTAACACAAATCTTGTCTGCGGCAGCGGGCCTTCGGCCGCATCAACAAGCAGAAGTGCTCCGCTTGCCATATTTAAAACCCGTTCCACCTCGGAACCAAAATCGGCATGACCAGGGGTGTCGATGATATTTATTTTTTCGTCTTTATAATGAACACTTGTATTTTTGGCAAGAATCGTGATCCCTTTTTCCCGCTCAAGATCATTTGAATCCATGAGAAGATCTTGTTGCATCTCTTTCTGATTATCACGAAAGACGTGCGATTGCTTTAAAATGGCGTCAACCAGGGTAGTTTTGCCGTGATCAACGTGGGCGATAATGGCGATATTTCTGATATTCATAACTATTTCAAAAAGATATATAGTATATCAGAAAATGAAGCTAAAACCGTCATATGTAGTAAGGTTTAGATTTAATTTTGTAGTAAAATTGTAACGTCATGCAACCAGCTAAAAAACTTTCATATAAAGAAACCGGTGTAGATTATGATGCAATGGATCCTTTAAAACGCATGGCGCAGATTGCCGGTAAAAAAACTGCAAAAAATTTAACAGGTTCTTCGTTTGTAGAACTAAAATCAAGCCGCGGCGAGTCGGCATATGTCGTCGAACAAAAAGACTCTTATCTTGCATTTGTGATGGAAGGACTCGGGACAAAAAGTTTGGTCGCAGACGAAATGAAAAAAATAACTGGTAAAACATATTATGACTCTATTGCGCAAGACACTGTAGCTATGATAATAAATGATCTGATTACAGTTGGAGCCCGACCTATCAACATTCTTGCTTATTGGGCAGCCGGCAGTGCGAGATGGTTTGAAGATAAAAAAAGAATGGGAGATTTGGTCAATGGTTGGAAGAAAGCATGCGATGTAGCGGGAGTAGTTTGGGGAGGCGGTGAAACGCCGACTCTTTCAGGAATTATCGAGCCGGAAACAATAGATTTGGGGGGATCCAGTTTTGGAATAATAAAACCAAAAAAACGTCTGGCTCTTGGTGAAAAATTACAAGCTGGCGATAAAATTATTTTATTTGAAAGTAGTGGTATCCATGCAAACGGGTTATCACTTGCCAGAAAAATTGCTAAAAATTTGCCAAAAGGTTATGCCACAAAAATGCCAGATGGAAAAATGTATGGTGAAGATTTGTTAACACCAACTATTATTTATTCAAAACTTATTCAAGATTTATTTTTAAATAATGTTGATATTCATTACATGGCACATATCACCGGTCATGGGTGGAGAAAAATTATGCGGTATACAAAACCGTTCACCTATAGAATTCACACCATTCCACCAGTGCCTGAAGTTTTAAAATTTCTCTGCGAGAAAGGACTGCTTGATGAAAAAGAGGCATACGGAAACCTGAATATGGGAGCAGGTTACGCGGTATTTATACCGAAAAAAGATATTGAAAAAGTAATGGAGATCGCTAGGAAAAACAAAATAAAAGCATACAATGCAGGTGTTGTAGAAAAAGGAAAAAAACAAGTCATTATCGAACCAAAGAATATTGTGTATGAAGCGAGTACTCTGAAGGTGCGTGTGTAATCAAGAAATATACGACTCAAGCACAGCCTCCAATCCTTTTACGAGATCTTCTTTTGTAATTAATACCTTTTCATCGCGGGGAAAATTTGTTACCATCTCAATGGATTCCTTTGTGCATGCAGTATGAACAAAGATATAGGGAATATGAAGATTGTACTTTTTCATCGTAACAATTATCCGGTAAATCCAGCTGTTACAGGAATACATCCCCGCCTCGTCAGAGAATGTCTGTTCGAGATTAATTCCTTTTTGTTCAAATAAACGATGCAT
>MFZZ01000012.1:3624-10413 GCA_001789555.1 Candidatus Roizmanbacteria bacterium RIFCSPHIGHO2_12_FULL_38_13 | reverse complement strand
CCAGTTGATGCCGGTACGTTCCAGACGAAATTGATTTACCGATGAGGACAGACCAAAAGATATAATAACATCTGTTGAAATTTCTTTCGCTTTTTTGACAACGGTTTCACCGGGGTGCTCCACCCCTTCGGGAAGCATTGTAACCGATGGAAAGACAAGAGAATGTATTTTGTGGTTTGCTATAACTTTGCCGTCGACATGGAGTGCAAGCCATTTACTTGGATTGAGGATATATTTTCCAAACGATTCAGAGCCAGTGACGATAGCATTTTTCATATTAGTTTTTCAACATATAATTCATACCAACCAGTTTAAATATATCTTCAAATTGAGTTATAAACTCCATTGATCCGTCGGGTTTCACCATGATGATGGTATGAAATGATACCATCGGGATATCGGGGTGATCTTTTACAGTAGGGCGGGCTTCATTGGTGAAAGCCATACCGGCCTGTACCGGTAATGTTTCGATAGAATTGATAAATTTTCTTTTTTTACTGATCATGTTTTTCAGAGATTCATAATTGGCGTTTCCCTGTTGCAAAAGGTTCAATTCATGAGGAGTCCAATCTTCATAGGAAGCTGGTATGGTATGACCCAAATTCGTCCCTGTTGGATCAGATGTGCTTACAATCTCATTGACAAATCCGTAATCGTGCCATAATCGTTGTGCATAATTATAAATTTCCTTAAAAGGCATACCGATCTTAATATGATTATACAGTTCACGGTCAAGCTGTAGGCAAAGTTTAAGATGGTTGACAACATCCGGATTATCACCAAAATAAAGAGTCATACCAAAGTCCCCGATCATACCAGTTTCTCGATCAACGGGTGAAGCGTACACATACATCAAAGGATTATCTTTATTCAAAAATATATTTGAGGCAGGCCATGACTGTTGCAGACGAAGGGTATCATAGTTGTGTCTTCCGTATTTTGTTGCGGTGCCTATAAGGACTCCTATTCCATGAGGTGGCGGCATATACCAGCCATCAGGGAATATGTATGGGTTTTTTCTCAATTTTTCTAGCCACCGATCACGTACTAAAACCTCGGAGATTGGTTGGTGTGAATGTAACAATTCTCCCAAAGCAGACTGTAAAGTATCAGCGGCGAATTGTCGCGTTTTTTTGCAAGATTCTAGTTTTACTTCCGCTGAATGCTTAGAAGTAGTTTTGATCATAGTTCCATTCTATATTGTATTAAATCCGAGCTGATTTTAGATTCCGAATAATCCGTTCTTTGATCGGATATTCAAACATTTTAAAAGTTTCACCACTGATCTTTTCATAAACTCGTATATATCGTTTTGCTAAATCTATGATCAGATCTTCCGGCATTTTTGGTGGCGTGCCATCACCGCGATATCCAAGTTCATTTGCGTATCGTAGTCGCAGGAATTCTTTATCAAAGTTTTCAGGTTCTTCACCTTTCTGGAATCTTTCTTCATAAGTATCTGCTATCCAAAATCTTGAGGAATCGGGTGTGTGAATCTCGTCAATGAGCATTAGTTTTCCGTTATAAATACCGAATTCGTATTTTGTATCGACTAAAATAAGTCCATGTTTTTTACACCATTTAGATCCGAAATCAAAAAGTGTGAGTGCCGTTTTTTCCATTTGTTTATATGATTTTTCATCAATTATCTTATTCTCTATTATCTGTTCTCTTGTAAGTCTTTCATCATGAAGTCCGCTGCCAACTTCCGGATGAGTGGTTGGAGTAAGTATCGGTCTTGGAAGTTTCTGATTTTTTTTCAGACCTTCAGGAAATTTTATTCCATAAATAGTGCGTTCTCCTTTTTCGTATGAATACCAGATTGAAGTTTTTGTTACTCCCGTCATGTATCCGCGGACAATCATTTCCACCGCTGTCGGTTTGCAGTTTTGGGTGATCATCACATTTGTGTCAGGCACAGAGATCATGTGATTGGGGACAATTTTTTTAGTCTTCTTAAACCAAAACTCCGAAAGCATGTTAAGCACAGCGCCTTTAAAAGGTATATGTCCAAGGATCACATCAAAAGCAGATTGTCGGTCGGTGGTTATCAAAATCCGCTTATCACCTTTGAAATAGATGTCGCGTACCTTTCCTTGTTTCTTTTTTCCAAGACCGGGGATGTCGATAGATTTGAGAACATACGGGATTGCTTTTACTATTTTGTCTGTAATTTCCAGATTTTGCGCTTTTTTTAAAACTTTTTTTTCAAGTTTTTTTTTATAATCTTTCAGTTTTTTTTGTAATGTTTTGTCGCCGACAGCCAAAATTTGCACTGCAAGAATACCGGCATTTTGAGCTCCATTTATGGCGACTGTTGCGACAGGCACTCCTGGGGGCATCTGGACTGTCGAGTAAAGCGAGTCAGCACCACCAAGTGTTTTTGTTTTAATCGGTACTCCGATAACCGGCATGGTTGACAGTCCGGCAATGACACCTGCTAAGTGCGCGGCACCGCCTGCAGCGGCAATTATTACTTGGATACCTCGAGATGGTGCATTTTTCGCAAACTCGAAAGCACGATCAGGTGTGCGATGAGCGGAAACAACAGTTATTTCGTATGAAATGCCAAAAGATTTTAATGCTACACATGCTTCTTTCATAATAGGAAAATCAGAATCAGAACCCATAATTATGGCGACCAGTGCTTTTATAGTTTTCATATTTATTTTAAATATTAACATTCTTTCGTCATGCCGAACTTGATTCGGCATCTAGATCCTGAAACAAGTTCAGGATGACGTATTGATGATTTTTTTAATTTGTTTTGTCAATTTTAATGCTCTTTCAGAAGCATTTCCGATGTGAGATGAGGCATCAAGCAATTTTATTATCTCTTCTTCCGAAAGAAATTTCTTAATTGTTTTATTTTCTTTTAATAATTCAATCATTCGATTTTGCTTTCCTTCCTGTATCTCTTTCCATGCAACAAGAGAAATCTCACGTAGAGTCTCGTGCATCTGCAGGCGATTAGCTCCTTGTTTGACGGTTTGCATGAGTATTGCCTCTGTTGCTGCAAAGGGAGAAAACTGCATAAGATTGAACTTTATTCTTAACTCATTGATAATCATACCATCAAGTATTTTTCCGGCGGTCTTCATAATTTCATCAATTGCAAGAAATGCTTCGGGAATAATTATTCTTCGGTTTGCCGAATCATCGAGAGTTCTTTCCAGATATGAATGCGTAGCATTTTCCAAAGCAGCGCTTGGTAATTTATCTATATATCTTGCGAGCGAACAGATTTTTTCGCAGTTAATCGGATTTTTTTTGAAAGGCATAGCCGAAGACCCGACCTGTTTTTTTCCGAAAGGTTCAGACCATTCGCCATACATTGGCGATTGTAAAATGCGTAAATCTGCTGCAAATTTACTTAAAGACGATGCAGTAGAACTTAGTAGATTTAAAACAAAATAATCCAGCTTTCTCGTGGAAACTTGAGAGGTAACGAGTAGCGGATCGATGCCCAATTTTTTCATAGCCATATCCTCAAGTTTTTCAGCAGACATTTTATTATTTTTTAATAATGCCGTGTAACTTGCCGAAGTCCCAACCGCGCCTTTTAATCCTTTTCCTTTCATTATTTTTTTTACAAACTGTAGATATTCAAAATCCAAAAGCAGATCCTGGGCATAAAATGCAAAACGGTATCCGACAGTTGTAGGTTCGGCAGGTTGTAGATGTGTAAAACCAATGCAGGGTAAGCTTGCGTATTTTTCAATTTTTTTTGAAAACTCCTTAAGAAGATCGATTAATTTTCTTTCGACAATTTCAAGTGCTTCCTTCATTTTTATCGTGTCAGCATTATCGACTATATCCATGCTGGTTGCGCCGAGGTGTATTTTGCCGCCACCAACTTTGGCTTTTTCGGCATATTCTTTGATTGTAGCGACAACATCATGATGCGTCTCTTTTTCAATTTCAAGGATTCGATCAATGTCGATTTTATTTTGATTTTTTTCAAGATCTTTAAGTTCGTTTGTCGAAACAAGGCCTGCCTTATGTTGTGTCTTTGCAAGTGATACCCAGATTTTTCTCCAGATCTGGTATTTATATTCTTCACTAAAAATGTGTCGCATTTCGGGAGAGCCGTAACGCCAGGAAAAGGGGGAAATGAATGTTTTAAAATCCATAAAATTCAATACAAAATGCGTCATGCTGAACTTGCCTGCCTGCCGCAGGCAGGTTTCAGCATCTAGATCCCGAAACTAGTTCGGGATGACGATAAATTTAACTATAATAATCTACCGCATTTCTAAAAATTTGTAACGACTTTGTATATTCTGGAATCTTCTTGCCTTCTCTTTGATACTTTTCTTTCAGATATGTCCAGTTTGGAACATGAGTAAAAAGCATTCCCCGCTCGGGATGGGGCATCAACCCTAGTATTTTACCATTTTCGTTGGTAATTCCACAGATATCTTCCAAAGTCCCTGTCGGATTAGCCGGTAAATTCTGATAATCGCAGATTTCACCTTTAAAATATTTCAGAGCAATTAAGTTCTTTTTTTCAATTTTTTTTAGTACGTCTGGAGACGCATAAAATCTTCCTTCACCATGAGAAATAGCAGTTGAAAATGTTTTTATATTTTTAAGCCACGGAGAATTATTACAAATTTTTAAATCAACCCAGCGGTCAATATATCTTGCCTTCGCATTGTGAAGTAGAGCTACTTGTTTCTCCCCATATTTATATTCTAGAGCCGGTAATAACCCGAGATTTACAATAATCTGAAATCCATTACAAATTCCAATTGTGAGAGTATCGCGGTTAACAAACTTTTCAATGTCTTTCGACAGGTGATTTTTTAATTTGTTAGCATAGGCATTGCCCGAACCCGTGTCATCGCCGTAGGCAAAACCCCCAGGGAATGCTGCGATCTGATAATTATTTAGATCATAAATTTCGCTGATTAGATCATTGATATGGACTATATCTACTTTTTTTCCGCCGGCAAGTTCAAAAGCATACTTCGTTTCTTCTTCGCTGTTTATGCCGTATCCGGAAAATATGATTACTTTTGGTTTCATAGATTTTATGTTTATTCGCTCGCTCATTAATAGTCTTTAAACGTTTTACGATAATTATTTAACAACTTCTTGACCGGAATATTTACAATTTGTTTTCCTTTTTTATTTTTTATCTTAAAGTTCTCATTTTTTTTCACTGTTCCGATTTTTGCGAAATAATTATTCTTCATCATCTTTTCAAACATCTGTGTTTTTTTTGGGTCAATGCTTACCAATATCCGTCCCATGCTTTCGGAAAATAAAGCAGCATGATCACTGGACCAACTCCCTGAAAGTTTTTTTAGTGAAACATCAGCTCCCAACATGCCTCCTATGGCACTTTTTGCAAGCGCAACCGTTAGACCTCCACGTCCAACACTGATTGCGGAAGTAATTAATTCTTTTTTTATTGCTTTAAAAAAATCATCATAAAGTTGTTTGTTTTTTTTGGCGTCGACTTTTGGAACAGAGTTTCCGACATATGGCTTGCCTGTCTTTTTTTCTCCGATCATCGAGTAATATTCCGAACCACCAAGTTCGTCATTTGTTTCTCCAAGAATGTATATGGAGTCGCCCGGAAATTTAAAATCAAGTGATACAGCTTTTGTAACATCATTCATAATCCCAATTGAAGAAATTAAAAGCGTCGGTGGAATTGAAATAGTTATCGGTTTTCCTTTTTCGTCGTATCCTTTAAAGTCATTAAACATACTGTCCTTTCCGGAAATAAAAGGAGTTTCAAAAATAGTGGCTGTATCGTAACATGCTTTTGCAGCTTGCTTGAGTTGCCAGAGCCTCCATGGATCGTATGAACTGCACCAACAGAAATTGTCAAGAAGTGCCAGATAATTTGGGTCGGCGCCTGTGGCAACTGCGTTACGAATTGCCGTATCAATTGCCGCTGCCGCCATCGCATATGTATCAATGTCACTGTAAGAGGGGAAAAGCGCCTGGGAAATAATTACCCCTTTTTTTGAATTCAAAATAGGTCGAGCAACAGTCGTATCCGTATTTACTCGTCCTCGACCGACAAGCGGTTTTAAGGCAGAGTTACCTTGGACTTCATGATCATATTGACTTGAAATAAATTCATAACTTGCAATATTTTGTCTTCCGATCATTGTTAAAATACTGTTTGAAAAATTTTCGGATTTGTTAAGCACAGGTTCTGTATTAATAACTTTCTTAAAAATTGTTTGCATGGGTTTTTCGGGAAGACCGTAGTGCAGAAATTCCATGTCCATATTCATCACGGTTTTAGCTTTATATTTAACCACACACTTTCCGGAGTCGGTGAAAGTACCGATGATCGTGGCTTCGACTCCATGACGATTCATAAGCTTGTGAAACTGCATCCATTTATTCTTTGGGACGGCAAGAGTCATCCTCTCCTGCGATTCGGATATCCAGACCTGCCATGGCGCAAGCCCGGGATATTTTAGTGGTACTTGATCAAGATGGACCAAACACCCGCCGCTTTCTTTAGCCATTTCTGCAACGGAGCAGGAAAGACCTCCCGCACCATTATCAGTAATGCTATTAAATAACAGTTTGTCTCTCGCCTCTTTTACTATTGCATCGCTCAAATTTTTTTGAGTAATCGGGTCGCCGATCTGTACTGCGGTTGCCGGACTGCCGGTGTCGAGCGCTTCCGAAGAAAAGGTGGCACCATGAATGCCGTCTATTCCGACGCGTCCTCCGATCATGACTATATAATCTCCTGGCCTTGCTTTTTTAACATAAGCTTTTTTGCCTTTTATTTTTCTTGGAATTAGTCCG
>MFZZ01000012.1:1903-3608 GCA_001789555.1 Candidatus Roizmanbacteria bacterium RIFCSPHIGHO2_12_FULL_38_13 | reverse complement strand
CAAGAGGTTTACCTTTAAATCTTTTATCAAAATAAACAAATCCTTGAGGAGAAGGGATGCCCGAACAGTTGCCTCCGGAGTTTACACCGGCGATCACTCCTTGCATAATGCGCTTTGGCGGCAACATTTTTTGGGTAAAGTTTGGACCTTTAAAAAGTGGCGACTCGTTATTGGGATCTGCGAAACAAAAACCATATCTATTCAAGATCGGTTTTGCCCCCAGCCCAAAACCCAGGGTGTCGCGATTCACTCCGACAATTCCGGTTATCGACCCACCGAATGGGTCAAGCGCAGAGGGAGTATTATGCGTTTCAACTTTATCAGTGATTATATAGTTGTCATCAAAAATTATTCCTCCGGAGTTATCGGTAAAAACAGAAGCGCAAAAATCTCCACCAGAGGCGGATCGGCCTTTGGCCGAATTTTTTTCTCTGATCAAACGTGTCGCACCTTTGATATACGTTTTGAATAAACCATCTTTGATTTCATCTATAGCATTTGCAAAAATCGTATGTTTGCAGTGTTCGGACCAAGTTTGAGCGATTGATTCCAACTCTACATCGGTTGGATTTCTTTTTATTTTTCTAAAATAATCGCGAATAGTTTTCATCTGATCCAAGTCAAGTGCCAGTGGACCGCGGTAACTTCCATCCTTATTGATGACACCTTTCTTGCCGATTGTTATTAATTGATCATCAGATATTTTCAGATCGATATTATCTACTTTTATTTTCGTTTTAATTACCACTTTTGGAACATTAATACCCATTCCCTGATTTTTTACAAACTCCTTATGGCTTTTTATAATTGCTCTTTGGATAAGTTGGTTGTGTAGGCTCATTGCGATTTTATCGATTTCGTCTCTTTTCAATTTCCCACTTATATATGTAACTTGAGATGAATAAACACCTTCGGCGGTTTGGAACTTTATTTTAAATCTATCTTCTATCATCTCACGAGAAGTATTGGCGATATTGTCAGTCACTCCAGGCAAATAGCCGATTTCAATTGCCCAGTCAAAATGTTTCGGGTAAAGTGGAGTAGTGTAGCTTGCCTTCTGGACAGTTGGATTGTAGAAAAGACCGGCAAGAGTTTTTAAATTTTTTTTGCTAATTTTCTTATCTATTGTAAAAATATCAACAACAGAGACTTCATTGATTTTATTCTTTATCTCAAGATTTTTGAAACCATTTTTGCGAGTTATCGCACGAGTGTCGGGGATAGAAGAAATTATTTCAAGTCTTATTGCCATAAAAAAACAAATTATACAAAACTAGGTTTTTTTCTTAATCCGATATCTTTTCTATATTGCATTCCGCCAAAATTTATTTTTTTCACTGCTTTATAGGCTTTATTTAAAGCATATTTTAAAGTTTTTCCTGTTGCGCTTACTGCCAAAACACGTCCCCCATTTGTGGCAACTCCACTGTCTTGTTTTTTAGTTGCGGCGTGAAAGACAACAACATCTTTTTGTAAATCGGCATCGGATATTCCTGAAATAGGTACATCTTTTTGCGATGACTGCGGATATCCGCGAGAAGATAAGACTATGCAGCAAGCCGACTGATTGCTCCAGCGAATTTTAATATTTTTAAGTTTTCCGTCTATGCAGGCATTGAAAATATCGTACAAATCAGTTTTTAAAAGTCTAAGATATGGTTCCGTTTCCGGGTCACCAAACCTGCAGTTAAATTCCAGAACTTTT